>JAZRKZ010000383.1:0-2339 GCA_045646565.1 Lachnospiraceae bacterium | reverse complement strand
CTCGACAGTATCTACTTCATCCGCGACCAGCGTATAGTCGGCGCCGAATTCTCTTGCCAGTGCCAGGCGGTCCGCGTCTTTGCTCGTGCCGATCACGATGACGCGCGCGCCGCATTCCTTCGCAACAGCGGTCCCCGCAAGGCCCTGCTGGCCGGGGCCTGCGATCACGATCGTTTCACCGATCATGAGCTGTCCGATCTCCCGCACCCAGTTGATGCAGTTACCGATGACAGAGGTCGTAAAGACAGCCGCTTCGAGCGGGATATTTTCATCGATCTTATGGATCATGGCACGCGGAGGAAGATACAGATACTCACTGTATCCGCCCCAGAGATACGGAGGCTCCGAGCAGGGGATGAACACGCCGTAGCCGAGCCTGTCCACACATTTTTCATACCGGCCCTGGATGCATTCCCTGCAGACGCCGCAGCCGAAACGGTTCTGTACGACGACACGGTCGCCGACCTTGACTCCGTTTCGCTTTGCCTTCTTCTCACCGATCGCCGCGATCCTGCCGACGATCTCATGTCCCATGAGCAGCGGGAGCTTCAGATCCAGTTTCCCGCTGTAGAATCCGGGATCAGATCCGCATACGCCGACCATCTCGACTTCCAGGATCCCGTCATCATCATGCACTTCCGGCATAGGGAATTCCTGCATTTCCATTTTCCTGAACTCTGTCACCACAGCAGCCCTGCTGGTCTTAGGCAGCATTTTCATCCTGTTACCTCCCTTGGTCTTTTTATGTTTTCCTTTTATGTTTTTCTTTACTATTTGAAGTATTTTCTCAAGAGATCATTACTCGATCCCTGCTTCGTTCATGACATCGCGCAGCGCCGGAATACCGATGATCACACTGTGAATAGAGATGCAGCAGACAGATTCGAAGACCTCAATGATCTCCTCTTTGGTCGCTCCCAGGTCCAGTGCGCGGCGGATGTGAACGGCAGTGCCTGCGTTGTTGAGGGTCGTGGGAGCTGCGCATACGCCAATAAAAATGAGCTCCCGCGTCTTTTCGTCGATCGCTCCGTGTGCGGATGCGTCTACATAGTCCAAATAGGCTTCGAACATCTCCGGATCCAGACGGGCGATGTTCTCCAGTGTGTCGGACCACCAGCCGTTCTTCTTTACAAAACGTTCTTTGATCGCAGAAGAAGTTTCAGCTTCCCTACCGGTGCCGGTGTCCATACCGCGGGCTTCCAGCTCCCTCACCAGGATATCCATACTCTCTGTATAGGTAGCAGCGCCGATCGAGCTGGCGATGACGAAAGCCTCCATGAGCTCCTCGGGTCTCACACCGACATCCAGCACCGCGTGGCGGATGTGGTTGACCATGCCCGGGATATACAGCTGCGTCACAGCGGCGTCTACGGCGCAGTAGATCAGCTCCTTCACCTGCGGCGTCAGATATCCCTTCTTATGTGCGACGGAAGATAAAGTCGAATAGGCTTCCAGCACATCCTCATTGAGTTCGAGGATCGTTTGCCATATGTCATTCCATTTCCACTTTCCTCTGTCCTGATAGAACTTTTCACGGATCGCGATCTGTTTTTCAGTCAGTTCTCTTGCCATTTCTCTTCTCCTTATATGATCCGGATCCCTGTGCTCTCGCCCGACGATCCGGGATTCATCCTTCACGCCGGTTTCGGAGCGTTGCCTGTCTTTCTTTCTCTTTGTTTCAGATCTGTGTCGGTACCAGGACTGCCTGCTCTACTGCATGGGCGATTCCCTGAGGGCGGTCGGCATCGCCGATCACGATAAGGTTCTCCACCTTTCCTTCGAGCTCCTTCGCGATGGAGGGACCGGCTGCCACCAGCCCCATGGAGAGGATCACGTTGTCATAGCCCTCGAAGACCTTCGGATTCCCGTCTGCGTCCACGACATTGACTTTGTTGTGGTCAAATCCGGTGACCTTTGTGTCCGTATAGATCTCCACGCCGTATTTCTGCAGGCGCTCGCCGAGGTCGTGCTGTACCTGTACGGCCGCGTCAGAGATGATATTGTGGGTCATCTCTATGATCGTGCACTTGCGGCCGTAGCTGCACAGATAATCCGCCATCTCGGCACCGACTTCGCCCCCGCCGAGGATCAGCAGGTTCTGCCCTGCCTTCTCAGGATCACTGCCTGTCAGCACATCCTCAAAGGTCAGAAGATTTGTCATCGTCTCATAGCCGGGCAGGAAAGTCGGGATACGGGGCGTCGCACCGTTTGCCGCCACGACGACGTCCGCGCCGAAATCAGCGATGTTTTCCGCCGTCACCTTTGTGTTATAGCGGATCTCTGCGCCCAGCTGCTGTGCCTGCGCTTTCCTGCGGGCGATATAGCGGTTCATCAGCTCC
>JAZRKZ010000382.1:0-2474 GCA_045646565.1 Lachnospiraceae bacterium | reverse complement strand
TACCGCGCGTGATCAGGGCCGCCATTGCGTTGTCGCCGTAGCCGAGACCGGCGGCGATACCTGCCGCGAGGGCGATGACGTTCTTCAGGGATCCGCCGAGCTCGACGCCGAGGATGTCCGGGCTGGTGTAGACGCGGAAATTCGGTGCCATGAAGACGGACTGGACATATTCCGCCATGTCGCGGTGTTCAGAAGCAGAGACGATCGTGGTTGGCAGACCGAGGATGACTTCCTCCGCATGAGTCGGTCCGGAGAGCGCGCCGATGATAGCGTCCGGCAGCAGCTCCTCAAGGATCTCCGCCTGTGTCTTTAATGTGCTCTCCTCGATACCCTTGGTCACGGTGACGACCTTCTGGCCCGGCTTGATGAACTTGCTCATCTTTTCTGCGGTCGCTCTTGTGTACGGCGACGCGACAGCCATGACGACAAGCTCCTTGTCGGTGAGGGCTGCTTCAAGATCTGACGTAAAATCCATTGTGTCCGGAAGAACGACATTGTTGAGGTTCGGATGGATATGGGTCTTTCTGAGATTTTCCGCTTCCTCCTCGAAGGGGCTCCACATGAGAACATTGTGGCCATTTGCACACAGAACTCTGGATAATCCGGTGCCCCAGGTACCGGCACCGATGACTGAAATGTTCGACATATTAAATTTCCTCCTTTTTTAAGCTGCTGAAACTTCCCGCTTACTGTTTTGATGCAGGCCGAAATCGAAATGTGAGTTATTTGTTCTTCTTGAAGATGTAAGTCTTCCGCTCTGTTCCGGACAGGAGCCGTTTGATATTTTCCCTGTGCTGATACCATGCAAGCGCTACGACGGCAGCCAGGACAATGTACATTTCAACAAGGTATCCGGGCGTCATGCCATAAGCGCCTCTCTGCCCTTCAATGATTGTGCAAATGAGAAACATCAAAATACACAGCAAACTCCCCAGTGACACATAGTGCGTGATCGCAAGCACCACAAAGAGGACAAGAATGGAGATGAGGAGCAGCTTCGGCGAGAATGCGGCCATGAGACCGAGCAGGCACGCGATGCCCTTGCCCCCGCGGAACTGCATGTAGAACGGGAAGCAGTGGCCGATCACTGCGCCGACAGCGGCGTAGAGACCAAGCAGTCGGACCGGGATACCGGTCCAGCCGAAGAGGAGGCGGACGACGAAATAGGCGAGGATACATTTGAAAAAATCGCCGATGAAGACAATAATGCCTGCCTTCGTTCCGAAGTTGCGCAGGACATTTGTCGTTCCCGCGTTGCCGGACCCCATCGTACGGATATCAATTCCTTTGGTCCTTCCGTAAATATAGGCGGTCTGAAAAATACCGAAGCAGTAGCCTGCCGCCAGACATAAAATACGTGCCAGAATTGTGAGCATACCGGCCTCCTTTCATTATGCCCGCTCCTTCTCTGAGCGTTCACGGATAATGAACTTCAGAGAGGTACCGCGGAAATCAAATGTTTCACGGATCTTATTTTCAATATATCGCTGATAGGAAAAATGCATCAGCTTCTTGTCGTTGACGAAAATGATAAAGGTCGGCGGCGCAATTGCGACCTGCGTGATGTAGTACAGCTTCAGCCTTCTTCCCTTATCCGTCGGCGGCGAATTGAGAGCGACCGCCTCGGCCATGATCTGATTCAGCGTACCGGTCGCAATTCTTCTCGACTGATTCTGCAGCACCAGTTCGATGGCGGTAAACAGCTTCGGAAGCCGCTGCCCTGTCTCTGCGGACACGAACAGGATCTCGGCGTAAGGCATAAAGGAAAGGATCTGCCGAATCTTCGCGCTGTACTCTTTCGGGGTGTTGGTCTCCTTGTTCGGGACCGCATCCCATTTGTTGACCGCGACGACGATTCCCTTGCCTCTGTCATGGGCGATGCCGGCGATCTTCGCGTCCTGCTCGGCGATGCCTTCCACGGCGTCGATGACAACGACCACGACATCGGCCCGGTCGACTGCGGTGACAGTGCGGATGATACTGTATCTTTCCAGTTCTTCCTTGATCCTGCTCTTTCTTCTCAGGCCTGCTGTGTCGATGAACGTATAGTCTTTGCCGTTCCAGCGGACCTTGGTATCGATCGCGTCTCTCGTCGTGCCGGCGATATCCGAGACGATCAGACGGCTCTCGCCAAGAAGCTTGTTGATCATGCTGGACTTGCCGACGTTCGGCCGGCCGACGATGGCGATCTTCGGATCTTCGTCTTCATCCGTCTCGCCTGCCCCGGTCTCTTCGAAGTACTTGGTGACTTCGTCAAGCATATCGCCGATGCCCTGGCGGTTCGCGCTGGAGATCGCGATCGGTTCGCCGAGTCCAAGAGAATAGAACTCGTAGACGTCCATCTGCTGACTCATATAATTATCGATCTTGTTCACGGCGAGGATCACAGGTTTGTGTGATTTTCTCAGCATATCGGCCACGCGGGAATCCGCGTCGACCATACCGTCTTTGGCGTCCACCATGAAAATGATGAC
>JAZRKZ010000381.1:0-7032 GCA_045646565.1 Lachnospiraceae bacterium | reverse complement strand
GCATCACAATGACCGAAGCCGTGAAGAAGTACTCGGGCGTTGACTTTGACACGGTCACAACACTGGAGGAGGCCCGCGCCCTCTGCAAGTCGGAGGCCAAGCGGTCTTAGGAAGACAATACAGCTTTGCAACTCCTTGGCTCACAGAACGACATGGCTACGATCCGACTTGCATCACAATGACCGAAGCCGTGAAGAAGTACTCGGGCGTTGACTTTGACACGGTCACAACACTGGAGGAGGCCCGCGCCCTCTGCGACGAGCGCGACATCCATTACGAACCACACCACAAGATCGGCGATATCCTGAACCTCTTCTTCGACGAGTATGTCGAGGAGCATCTCATTCAGCCGACCTTCCTGACCGGCCATCCGATCGAGATTTCTCCGCTGACAAAGAAGGATCCGGAGAATCCGGGCAAGGTCCTTCGCTTCGAGATGTTCATGAACGGCTGGGAGATGTGCAACGCTTACTCCGAATTGAACGACCCGATCGACCAGAGAGAGAGATTTGCTGCCCAGGAGGAGGCATTTGCAGCGGGCAACGAAGAGGCCAACCATACGGACGAGGACTTCCTCAATGCTCTCGAAATCGGCATGCCGCCGACAGGCGGAATCGGCTACGGCATCGACCGCCTCGTGATGCTGTTTACGGGGGCGGAGGCGATAAGGGATGTGCTCTTGTTCCCGACGATGCGCAGTCTTGAGACCTCCAAGAACGAATCTCAGAAGAACGAAAACCGGTAATTAAGATGACGATTGGGGAACGTACGCTGGAACTGATCCGTGAAAAGGGAATGACCCAGAAGGAGTTTTCGCTTCGCACGGGCATTTCCCAGAGTACAATCAGTGAATGGAGAGGTAAACACTTAAATCCGGGTTCTGATAAGATATTGATTATATGTGATGTCTTGGGAGTAGACCCCTATTATCTGATTTCCGGTACAGAGGGAAAGAAGTACGGTAATGTCAAATCCCAAATCGTATATGAGGACAGTGATGAGTATCAGTTACTTATAGAATACCGGAATCTGAACGAAGAGAGTAAAAAAAGGCTGCAGGGCTATGCACAGGCACTAATGGATTTGCAGGGTAAATAAAGCAAGTGAAGAAGGCGCGTCTTGCTTGACGCGCCTTCAGTTAGTTGTTAAAATTCGTATAATAGAATAATTCGTATAAATAAAACTCATCGGCAGATAAAGCGTCACGTGGAATAATAGAGAGGTGCTTTCTATGACATTGAAAGAGTATAAAGAAAAGAGAATGCAGGATCCGGATTTTGCATCAGCATATTTTGAGATGCAGCCTGAGATAAATGTAATTCGGGCCCTGGTCGATGCGAGAATATCTCAAAATATGAGCCAGAAGGAGTTGTCTGAGAGTGAACCGGTATTGCTCAGGCTGAAATCAGCAAGCTTGAAAATGGAACCCGAAATCCATGAGTAAAATTACTTCAGCGTCTTGCTGATGGAATGGGGATGGTTCTGAATATAACCTTTGTGCCAAAGGAAACTGCGATGACGGATATGAAGAAAACGTAACATATTTAGGGAGTAATCGGCATGCCGCCGACAGGCGGGATTGGATATGGGATTGACTGCATCGTGATGCTCTTTACGTGGGGCGGGAGCGATTCGTGATGTGTTGTTGTTCCCCACAAAGTGAGACCAGGCGTAAGGCGGCCAGCGATTATGCAAAAAAGCATAGCAATTTCAGTACGATCATTCGACAAGAAGAACTAACTAAAACACAAGATGTGTGATATCATTTTTGTGTTGAGAGAAGGTTTGCTTTTCGCAGAAACGGAGACACCTATGAGACACATCAGCTATATGCCGCTTTGGCACACACTTCTGAATAAAAACTAGAAAAAGGAAGATCTGAGGATCGCTGCCGGGCTGACCACGAACATGATCGCCAATATGGGTAAGAATAAAGGTATCAGCATGGAAACCCTGGCAAAGATCTGTGATCCCCTTCAGTGCGAAATCACTGATGTTATTGAGCTGACGGATGAGCTTCCAAAAGAAGACAAATAAGATATAACAGACACTGTCTGTTAAATTCAAGAGAGGGATTACTCATGGACAATGAATTGATCGTTCAACAGGAAATGATTTCTCAAATACGGGAAATCATGATCAATGCAAGGCAAAATGTTGCGGTCCAAGTCAATAACGAGCAGTTACTTGCCTATTGGAATATTGGCCGTGTTATTGTCGAGCATGAACAAGACAGCGATAAAAGAGCCGTATATGGAAAATCAACATTAAAACAGATTTCAAAACAGCTGACAAAGGAGTTCGGCAGAGGCTTTTCCGTATCGAATCTTCAGTTTATGAGAAGGTTTTATCAGACGTATCAAATTCAACAGACACTGTCTGCTAAATTAAGCTGGTCTCATTACTGCGAGCTTCTTATCATCTCTGACCCGGATCGCCGCAGCTTCTATGAGAAAGAATGTGAGCGCTCCGGATGGTCAGTAAGAGAAATGAAGCGTCAGATCTCAACGTCTCTTTTCGAAAGATTGCTGTTATCTGACGGCAAAGCGAATAAAGAAAAAGTGTATGAACTGGCCACCAAAGGCCAGGAGCTTGCAGTGCCGGAGGATATCGTAAAAGATCCGTATGTCTTTGAGTTCCTTGGTATCCCAGAGAACAAGCCGGTTCTGGAAAGCGAGCTTGAAAAAGCCCTGGTCAGGCAGATTGAAGACTTTATGCTGGAGCTTGGCAGAGGTTTCATGTTTGTAGGAACGCAGCAGCGCGTCACGCTGAATAATACGCATTACTATGTAGACATGGTCTTCTACAACAAGGAGCTTCACGCATATGTCCTGATTGAACTCAAGACAGTGAAGCTGATGCCGGAGGCTGTTGGTCAGCTCAATATGTATCTGAACTACTATGCCGCAGAAGTGAATGAGCAGGGTGATAATCCGCCGATCGGAATCATTCTATGCACAGACAAGGATAATGTAAGTGCGGAGTACGCCCTGGGAGGTCTTTCCAACAACATCTTCGCTTCGACCTACATTTATGTGATTCCGGAAAAGGAGAAGTTGATTGCTCAGGTAGAGGCTGTACTAGAAAAGTGGGAAGACAAAGAAAAATAACAGATTCCGGACTGTAAGCAGACTGTAAAATGGATTGTAAAACTGAATAAATGAAATGTGATAAGAGCGTCGGCGTTATTTGTCGGCGCTTTCACTTTTTTGAGGATGACCGAAATGACGGAGGTATGCCGTTGCTTCGGTCATTTTTGCGTTAATGAACAATTTGAAGGAGGCACTATGGATAATAAGATTTACGGATATGTACACATTGGTGCCTGGCACTCTAAACGCCGGCGGAACGTGGAAGCGATACAGACGCTTAAAAAGCTGGAAGCTGAGAACCGTGGCGCAACACCGGAAGAACAGGAAACACTGTCTCGTTATGTCGGATGGGGCGGTCTGCCGGATGCATTCGATGAATCGAAAGAGAACTGGAAGAATGAGTATGCCGAACTTAAGGAGCTGCTTACCCCGCAGGAGTACTCTTCTGCCAGAGCATCCACGCTGAATGCCCACTTCACGCAGCCTATCATCATTGAAGCCATGTATGACGCCCTTGCGAAGATGGGATTTGAAAAGGGGAACGTCCTTGAACCTGCCATGGGTATCGGGAACTTCTTCGGCATGATGCCGGATTCGATGCGGGAGTCAAAGCTTTACGGCGTGGAGATCGACAGCATCAGCGGCAGGATCGCAAAGCGCCTCTATCCGGATGCACAGATCCAGATTAGGGGAGGGATGCTGCGGAATCTGACCCGAAATACAGGGTCAACGTGACTGCCCTTGAAAATGTCCAGCCGAAAGAACTGGACACATCGGAGATCGATGTCCGGATGGGGGCAACATGGGTCCCGCCGGAGATCTACCGTGATTTTATGACGGAGCTTCTCAGGACTCCCTACTACCTGATCGGCCGCTATATAGACGTCCAGTATTCGGAAGTCAACGGTCTCTGGAACGTGAAAGGGAAGAACGATGACAGCTATAACAATATCCTAGCAACGGCTACTTACGGCACCGGTCGTGTAAATGCATACAAGATCATCGAGGATACCCTGAACCTGAAAGACGTGCGCATCTATGACCAGGTGATGGTTGATGGGAAGGAAAAGCGTGTATTAAATAAGAAAGAGACCATGCTTGCCGCGCAGAAACAGGAAGCTATCAAGGAGGCTTTTAAGGAGTGGGTGTTCAAAGACGCGGAACGGAGAGAGCAGCTCTGCGATATTTATAACACGACATTTAATTCTATCCGTCCGAGGGAGTATGACGGCAGTCACCTGACGTTCCCTGGCATGAATCCGGAGATCACGCTGAAACCCCACCAGAAGAACGCTGTCGCCCATCAGTTATACGGGGGAAATACCCTGCTCGCCCATTGCGTCGGGGCCGGTAAGACCTTCGAAATGGCTTCCTGTGCAATGGAAGCCAAACGGCTTGGGCTCTGTCAGAAGCCGCTCTTTGTCGTGCCGAACCACTTGACGGAGCAGTGGGGAGCGGACTTCCTGAAACTGTATCCCGGAGCAAATATCCTGGTCTCGACCAAGAAGGATTTTGAGCCGTCCAACCGCAAGAAATTCTGCTCCCGGATAGCGATGGGGAATTATGATGCCGTCATACTTGGGCATTCGCAGTTCGAGCGGATACCGCTCTCCGATGAAAGGCAGATCCGGATGATCGAGGACCAGATCAATGAACTGACCGACCATATCGAGGAGATGCGCTGGGAGGACGGAGGCCGGTACTCCATCAAGCAGATGGAGAAGACGAGGCGTTCCCTGGAGGCGAGGCTTGACAAGCTGAACAACAAGGAGCGTAAGGATAACGTGGTGACTTTTGAGGAATTAGGCGTGGACAGGCTCTTCGTGGACGAAAGCCATGCGTTCAAAAATTTGTTCCTGTATACGAAGATGCGGAACATTGCCGGTATCTCGCAGACGGAGGCACAGAAATCCACGGACATGTTCAACAAATGCCGTTACATGGATGAAAAGACCGGGGGGAAAGGAATCACATTTGCAACCGGGACGCCCATAGCGAATAGTATGACCGAACTCTACACGGTGCAGAGGTATCTCCAGTACAGCCAGCTCCAGAGGATGGGGCTGGCGCATTTTGACTCCTGGGCGGCAAATTTCGGGGAGACGGTGACGAGCATCGAACTCGCTCCGGAGGGGACGGGCTACCGTGCCAAGACACGCTTCTCCCGGTTCTTCAATATACCGGAACTGATGTCGCTCTTCAAGGAAGTGGCGGACATTCAGACCTCTGATATGCTGAAGCTCCCCGTTCCGGATGTCGAATATGAGAACGTGGTCTTAAAACCCACCGTCCAACAGAAGGAGATCGTGAAAAGCCTGGGAGAACGTGCGGAGGTCGTAAGGCGGGGCAGCATTGATTCCTCGATAGACAACATGCTCAAGATAACGAACGACGGCAGGAAACTTGCCCTCGACCAGCGTCTTGTCAACGACATGCTGGAGGATGCGGAAAACAGCAAGGTCGCCGCCTGTGTGGAGAAAAGCTATTCGATATGGCAGGAAACGGCAGATAAGAAGTCTGCACAACTTATCTTCTGCGACCTTTCAACGCCGAAAGGCGACGGGCGGTTCAACGTATACGATGATTTAAAAGAAAAACTCATGGCAAAGGGTGTCCCAGAACAGGAGATCGCCTTTATCCATGAGGCAAATACCGATATCAAAAAAGCGGATCTGTTCAGTAAGGTGAGAAACGGGCAGGTCCGCTTTTTGCTTGGCTCGACCGCAAAGATGGGCGCGGGAACGAATGTCCAGGACCGGCTTATCGCCCTCCACCACCTTGATGTGCCGTGGAAGCCCGCTGACATTGAACAGCAGGAAGGGCGTATCCTCCGTCAGGGAAACGGGAATGACAAGGTGCGAATCTTCCGGTACGTGACAGAAGGGACATTTGATGCTTACTCATGGCAGATCATCGAGAACAAGCAGAAGTTCATATCACAGATCATGACTTCCAAATCCCCTGTGAGGAGCTGCGAGGATGTTGACGCTGCGGAACTTTCTGCGGCGGAGGTCAAGGCACTGGCGACGAGCAATCCAGCCATCAAGGAAAAAATGGATCTCGATATACAGGTGGCGAAGCTGAAACTCCTGAAAGCGAATCACACGAGCAACCAGTACCGCCTGGAGGACAGCATCGCAAAACTGTACCCGAAGCAGTTCGCCGCACTTGAAAGCGAGATTTCCGCACTGGGGGCGGACATAAAGCACTATGAAACACATAAACCTTCTGCCCCGGAGGCATTTGAGATGGAGGTCGGCGGGAAGGTCTACAACAATAAAAAAGAAGCCGGGGCTGCAATCATAGCAGCCTGCAGGGCGATGAAACAGACGGACGTGGTGCTGGATGTCGGGAATTATCAGGGATTCCATATGCGGATCCGGTTTGATTCGATGATGAAGGACTTCACGATGACCCTGAAAAATGAGGCATCCACCTCGGTCAGCCTCGGTAACGATGGTCTGGGAAATATCACAAGGATCAACAATGCCCTGGACTCACTTACGACGAGGGAAGCGGATGCTAAGAGGAAACTCGAAACGGTGAAGGCTCAGCTTGAAGATGCAAAATCGGAGGTCGGAAAGCCTTTTCCAAAGGAGGCGGAACTGAAAGAGAAGCTTTCAAGGCTTCAGGAACTGAACGCTATCCTGAACCTGGATGAGCGCGGCACCGGGGAGATGGTTTCCGGCGAGGAGACGATTCCCGTAGAAGAGGCTGAAACGGCAAGGGCAAGACCGTCCATTCATGACAGGCTGAAAGATTTCAAGGACAGCCTGAATAAGGGAATGGGGAATCCGGATATGGTGCTGAAACCGCAGCCGAGCCTGTGAGTGGAGGTATCACAACGAACACCGTATATGTCATCCTGAGCGTTAGCGAAGGGTCTTTATAAAAAACGAAAGCCTTTTTACTCAGGATGCCATACGTCTTGATAATGGAA
>JAZRKZ010000380.1:0-2545 GCA_045646565.1 Lachnospiraceae bacterium | reverse complement strand
AGCTTATTCTGGAGTCTGTAGAGCTCGTTCATAGCCTCGATCGGCGTCAGCGCCATGACGTTCATCTCCGAAAGCTCCTTCAGGATGTCTTCGTCCCGCACCGTGTCGAACAGCGTCATCTGCTGAAGATCGACGTCGTCGTAATGCGGCTGCTTTTTGGGCTTTGTCTTCGGCTGCCCGGCGACATTCTCGATCGCCGCCGTGATATCGGCGGAGGAAAGCTCATCCAGGAGCTGAGAAGCCCTTGTCAGCACCGCCTCGGGCACGCCCGCCAGGCGCGCGACCTGCACGCCGTAGCTCTTGTCCGCGCCGCCCTTTACGATCTTGCGGAGGAAGACGATGCCGTCGCCTTTCTCGCGGACCGCGATGCAGTAGTTATTGACGCCGTCGATTTTTCCCTCGAGCTCTGTCAGTTCGTGGTAGTGCGTTGCAAATAGCGTCTTCGCCCCAATGATCCTCCGGTCCGCCACATATTCAATGACAGCCCAGGCGATCGACAGTCCGTCAAAGGTCGATGTGCCGCGTCCGATCTCATCCAGAATGAGGAGGGATTTGCTTGTGGCGCTGCGGAGGATATTTGCGACCTCCGTCATCTCCACCATGAATGTGCTCTGCCCGCTGCCCAGATCGTCGCTTGCGCCGATCCGCGTGAAAATGCGGTCCACCAGACTGAGTTCCGCCTTCTTGGCCGGTACAAAGCTGCCGATCTGCGCCATCAGGGCGATCAGCGCGACCTGGCGCATGTATGTCGATTTTCCCGCCATGTTGGGACCGGTGATGACGGAAATGCGTTTCTTCTTATTATCAAGTGTCGTGTCGTTGGGGACAAAGGCCTCGTTCTCGATCATCTTCTCGACGACCGGATGGCGGCCCTGTTTGATCTCGATGGCCCCGGTCGTATTGAGTTTCGGGCGCACATAGTGGTTCCTGCGCGCAACTTCGGAAAATGAGCACAGGACATCGATCTCGGATACGATCCGGGCGGCAGCCTGAATGCGGACGATATTGTCGCCGATCTGGTCGCGGATGCTGCAAAAGATTTCATATTCAAGGGAATTGAGCTTATCTTCAGCCCCGAGGATCTTGTCCTCGAGCTCCTTTAGACGCGGCATTGTATAGCGCTCGCCGCCGACGAGGGTCTGCTTTCTCGTGTAGGTATCCGGGACCATGTTCCTGAAGGAGTTGGAAACCTCAATGACATAGCCGAAGACACGGTTGAATTTGACCTTGAGCGTGTGGATTCCCGTCTTCTCCCGCTCCTCCGCCTCGAGCTGGGCCAGCCAGTCCTTGCCTTCCGTTCTTGCATGGCGATAGTCGTCGACATCCGGGTCATAGCCGTCCCGAATGATGCCGCCTTCTTTCATCGCGAGCGGCGGGTCGTCGCAGATCGCGTCGCCGATCAGCTCGCAAAGGTCCTCCAGTGTGTCGAACGTCTCAAGGAAATGTTCGAATCTGGCGCCGGACAGCTCTGAAAGCAGGGCTTTGATGTGCGGCAGCATCTCAAGGGATGAGCGCAGGGCGATAAGGTCGCGCGGATTTGCGCTCTTATAGCTGATGCGGGCGGCCAGGCGTTCGAGGTCGTAGACCGGATTCAGGTATTCGCGGATTTCGGCGCAGGAGATTTCATTTGCATTCAGCGCGTCGATCGCGTCATAGCGGTCGTTTATCCCGTTGATGTTGATAAGAGGCTGCTCGATCCAGCTGCGAAGCATGCGGGCGCCCATCGCCGTTTTCGTCTTGTCGAGCACCCAGAAAAGAGACCCTCGCTTTTCCTTTTCGCGGAGCGTCTCTAAGAGTTCCAGATTTCGCATGGTGGACCCGTCGACGATCATGAACTCTTCCGTATGGTACGGGCGGATCTGCGTGATGTGGGCGAGGTCGTTCTTCTGCGTTTCAAAAAGGTAGGTGAGCAGCGCGCCGGCGGCGTTCATGCCGCAGGTGAATTCCCCGATGCCGAGGCCTTCGAGCGTTGCCACATGAAAATGGTCAAGCAGGGTCTTTCTGCAGACGATGTCTCCGAAATAGCGCGGGTCCATCGGCGAGATCATGATGCCGAGACGGCCGCGCAGATCCTCTATATCGAGGCCGGACATCATGAGAGCTTCGCTGCATATGATCTCCGACGGTGTGAGCTTATAGATCTCATCCGCGAGCTTCATGACACTGTCCACCTCGGTCAGCATAAAATCGCCTGTCGTGACATCCGCGCAGGCGACGCCGAACTTGTCCTCGGTGCAGACGATGCTCATGAGATAGTTGTTGCGGCTCTCGCTGCCGGCGTCGATCTCCAGGTTGGTGCCGGGGGTGACGACGCGGGTCACTTCGCGTTTCACCAGGCCCTTGGCCAGCTTCGGGTCCTCGACCTGATCGCAGATCGCGACCTTCTGCCCTTTCTTTAGGAGCTTCGACACATAGACGTCGAGGGCGTGGTGCGGGACGCCGCACATCGGCGCCCTCTCCGGGAGTCCGCATTCCTTGCCCGTCAGAGTGAGTTCAAGGAGCCTTGAGACATGCACCGCGTCGTCGAAGAACATCTCGTAGAAGT
>JAZRKZ010000379.1:0-3894 GCA_045646565.1 Lachnospiraceae bacterium | reverse complement strand
GCTGCAGATCTAAAAACTCTTCTGTAGCGCCTACTGCTGCAGAAGCGGACGGCTCCCAAACAATCCCGTCGTAATGAAGAAAGCCCGTCTGCTCGCTAAAGCGAAGCTCGTCTCCATACTCCTCTGATAGGATTTTCGCCTGCCCAATATCGCTGTAGTCAGCAGGTTTTAATGATCCCGCAGGTCCTTTAGGTATCGCTGTGTTGAACTGGTCCGGCGGCACATAGCCAGGCTGACTTGACACTTTCTTTTCCCATTTGCTAGCGGAATTCCAGATCTTTGAAAGCTCTTCGTCGTCAAGCGGAGGATCGCACTTTGCTGCCTCTTCCATAAAGATCGCATGTGCTTCTTCGCCGTGACCGTACCGTTTGACGACTCTCCCAGCGAACCGACTGAGCGTCGAGTTCCGCTTTCCGGCTGGGATC
The DNA here is from genome assembly GCA_045646565.1 of Lachnospiraceae bacterium. Taxonomy (GTDB): domain Bacteria; phylum Bacillota; class Clostridia; order Lachnospirales; family Lachnospiraceae; genus Chordicoccus. The sequence goes on along the minus strand of JAZRKZ010000379.1, from coordinate 3,469 downwards.
GTCTTTACAGATGCCTTCTCTGTTTCTGCGAGGAATCGATCGATTGTGACGCTTCCTTCATGCCAGATCACTTCTTCCGTCTGACTTCCGTAAATGAAGCGCCCTGCATCCAGCGCATTATCATCAAAGAAGGGATACATTTTCTGTATCTTCTCTTTAAGTCTCGCGTATGCATCCGGATCAGTAATCTCCGGGATCTCAAAGTAAACATGGAATTTCGGCCGCGGAGGCTTGCCATTCTTCTCCTTCATATGATGACGACTGAAAGTGATCGCATACGGAACTGTGTCAAACTCTTTTGCAAGCGCCTCAGGAGTGATCCACAAAGCAGGATCCTCCGTGTGATCATTGTCGTTATCCATCACCACACACTGCGACGAGATATAATTCTCGTTGCTTCTGTAATTGCCTTTATACTGCGCACAAACGTGATCAGTCCGGACAGCCCTCTTAAGGCCCTCCGGATCTGTCACATCGTGTCTGTCAGGATAGAGGCAGTTCTTTTCGTTGCCAGTGCACCTGGCCGCATAAAGAATTAGTCTCATCACTTAATCCCCCGTCTCTGCTCATCCAGTACTTTGACAATGAACTGTAGTGCCTCGATGATTGTGGTAAGTTCGCAGTCTCCGCCAAGAGCAACAACAACACCGTCCTCATATCCAAGGCAGTCATGTGTGGTTCTAACCGTGATGTCTGTGCTGCCCATATCCTGAATACGGAAATAGGTCCGACTGCCGTGACCAGTATCGCCGCCCTGGTAGCCGTTGGTGCCTGCTTCTACCTCCAGAATATTTGCGCTGAAGATTTCTCTTTTGAACGTCTCAATGGTCACGTCATTTACTTCTCGTTCGCCACAAATAACTTCGTACATATGCGTTCCTCCTTTCAAACCTATTGATTTCGATCCCGAAAGGACAAAACAAATGAGCTCTCTTGTCCTTCCAAAACACACAGGACCAAAAGAGCTCATTTGAGCAAAACGAAGTTAGTCTTTCTGATAAAAATCACAGCGGTAGCCGTCGGCTCGAAGCTGCAGCCCAGGGATCCACGGAGGTGTCCGTCCCATTTGTTCACAAATAACATCAAGGGACACATCCTCCCGGCACTCTATAATCAGCTCGTCGTGGACATGCGCACAGATAAAACAATGCTGCAGGGTCTGCATAGCGTAGCAAAGAAGATCTCGACAAATTGCCTGCGTAATGTTTTCACAAATCTTCGGGCCATAAGTTTCGATCCTACACCAACGCTTTGAGGCATCCAGTCCCATGTATGTCACGCACTCATTTCCGAACTGATTGAGACCGATCCTGGGTTTTACATAAGACAACGTTCGGCCAGAAGGCAATGTGATAAAGAGCATGCCACTCTTGCAGATGAACTTGAATCCATGTGTCTCTGTCATCGTCTTCAATTTCACTGCTTTCATTGCTGCCGCATCGACAGCCCACCAGAATTCCACAATTCTCGGATTCGCTGCGCGCCAGGCGCTGACAAGATTCTGAAGTTCGGATTCCTCAATCCCCATCGATGTGGCGCCCATCGCCCGAAGTGCCCCGGTCGAGCCGCCATAGCCAAGCGCAAGCTCACCGATTTTTCCGCGCTGTCGCAAATGCGCATTCTCACCATGTTTTTCTACTTTGCAATGAAACATCTTCGACGCCGACTCACAATAGATGTCCTTGTTGGCCGCAAAAGCATCCATGCGCCACTGCTCCTTTGCCAAAAAAGAAAGACAGCGAGCTTCAACGGCGCTATAATCGGCGACATAAAACTTGTATCCCGGCCGTGGGATCAGTGCTGTCCGAACTAGCTCGGAGAGAACCTCCGGAACTGAGTCGTACAACAGCTCAAGAGCTGCGTAATTTCCGGACCTGACCAGTTCCCTAGCTTCTGCCAGATCCGGCATTGAGTTGCGCTTAAGATTCTGAAGCTGAACAAGTCGCCCGGCAAAACGGCCGGTTCTCGGAGCACCTAGAAATTGAAACATACCTCGAATTCGATCGTCGCGACAGGCCGCCCGCTCCATCGTCTGATACTTTTTGATAGATGACTTTGCTGTCTGCTGCCTGAGTCTCAGGACTGTCTTCATCTCATCCGGCACCGTCTCAACAAGCTCTGCGACTGCTTCTTTGCCGAGCGTTTCTGTGACTACCCCGTTGTTAGCGAGGTACCCTTTAAGCTGCTGCACGGAATTGGGATTCTCAAGACCGGTAAGCTCTGCCATCTTAGCAGTGAGCGTCTCATGTGTATGCGCATCGATCGCGATCGCGTTCTTGATGAGCTCCATATCCACTCTGACACCGCGGTCATTGATTTCCTGGTCGAGCCTATATTCTTCCCATATGGATTCCGGAACTGGATATTTCGCAAGTCGCTCCTGGATCTGTACTTCGACCGCAACGTCGCGGCAATTGTAAGCCTTAAAAAGTGACCATTTTTCTGGCGCATCCGAAGGGAGATTCCTTGTTCGGCCACCATTTGATTTCGTCGGTTTGCACGGCACACTGAAAAAACGGATTAAGTCTTTTCCCTCCTGCATCTTTTTCTCCTCAAGACCGAGCACTTCACCTACCTGCGCAAGGGAGAGTGGCAGTCCGCGATAAGCACACCAGACCATCGTACATCGCCAAGATGTGGGATCGAGATAGTCCCTGACAGGATCTTCCCATATGCCATAGCTCATAAAGTATTCCAGATGATGCTTATGCAGGTATGCGGAGATACAGATCCTTTCGAACATGCAGTTGAATGCCCATTTTGTAATGCCAGGATCCGTTAACGCCTTCAGTATCTCCTCTGGCAGTTCCTCTCCCGACGCAAGATCCACGCAAATCCTAGGCCCATGATCGACCGAGTATCCGAAGAGCAGTATCTCGAAGTCATCTGCTTCGCTGTATTTGTAAACGCCGACCTTGGCAAGATCCGCCGACGAAAAGGTTTCAATATCTATCGATAGTTCCCTCATTTGTCTTCTCCAATCTAAAAAGCCGGACAAGACAAGTCCTGCCCGGCAGATTCATTACTCTTTATTTTCGGTTTCTTCCTCATGGTGAAACCTCTGCTTAACCTTCTTCTTTACCCAGAAGATAAAGCTCGTGATCCAGTACGCGATCCCCGTGATCCCCATTCCGATCATCAGTCCAAAGCAACCTGCTACGACTGTGTGCTCCATAAATTCATACGTCATTTTGACACCTCGTTGTTTTTGTGATCCAAGCGGCAGGGAGAACCCCCGCCGCCCTTTAGTCTGTCGTTACTCTTAAGCGAGAAGATCGTCGTCATCCTCATCTGCAAAATCATCCTCAGCGCGAGTCTTACTGCCGAGAGGTTCACCGTCACGGATTTTCTGCAAATTGTTCAACCCGACCGCGATTCCGCGATTGCCGGAGCTGTTGTACGCGTAAAACGAAATACTCGCACGGCCGTACACGCCGCTGTAAACCTCGGAATGATCGAGGATCTCCTG
>JAZRKZ010000378.1:0-9448 GCA_045646565.1 Lachnospiraceae bacterium | reverse complement strand
GCTGGTGCTGTAGAGCATCACAAGCCCGAAACCCACGAGCAGCAGGATGACCGCGACTAAATTGTAATCATAATATTCCGCTCTTTGTTTTTCCAAACTCACTTCACCTGTTCATCCCGGCAGGAACGCCTGTGTTCCCCCATCTGTCGGTCATGCGGCAGCGCAAAACCCCCGCATGTGGACATCAATAGACGCACATGCAAATATAACAAATCTTACAGAAAAAGTAAACCCATCAATTCCCGCGTCTGCCCCTGCGTCCGCCCTTCAGGAACACACATCTTATGTAACGGATCGTATAATCTTCCCCGCGGTCAGCCCACATGCGGAGCAGGAACTCCATCTGCCTGAGCGTCGTCGGATGGATGAACCATGATTTATCCTTACCGGCGAGAAAGTATTCGAGCGGACACGTGTCGGTGTAGGCGTCTCCCTTGTAGACTCTGGACGCGCTCACCCGGTCAAAAATCATTTCCGCGACATATTTCCGAGGCATCCTGCCGCCGCCGAGTCCGTTGGAAGAAGTCAGCGAATAGTCGATCCAGTACTCGTAATGGTGCTTGTTCCTTCCCTTGTGGTGCAGCCAGGAGAGCGATACGCCGGTCGCCTCCCGCTCCGCGTTGTTCGGACTCCGCGTCCCTTCCTGCCAGTATCTCGCTCCGACCAGAAATTCTTCGGGGCTCAGCTTGGACAGGTCGTGCATGAGTCCCTGCCGGATGAGTCCCGCCCGGAAACAGTACTTCATGACAAGATTGTGATGTTTTGTGATTGTCCTCAGATGTCCGGCAGCCTTATGCAGCGTTATGTGTTCCATTATGACTCTCCTGACGTATCCGTCCTGCCGACAAGAACCGCGACGCTGCGGGGCGGCAGGGCGATATACTTCTGATTTTTCGGGAATTCGGCAGTCTCGAACGACTCCTCGATGCGGGCCGCCGCCGCTTCGGCATCCCGGATGTACTCTGCGCGGAGCGCGTCAAAGTCAGGCACTCTTTTGATCTGCGGAACGGGGGCTTTGACCTCATCCGTACCGGCAGGGATATCGGCAGCTTCCGTTCCGTCTGCGGCGTCCCCGGCCGGATCTTCGACGTCTGCCGGCCCGGTACCCTCCTCCGCCTCTTTGGCTGCTGCCGCAAGCTCTTCGGCCTTTTGGCGCTCCTCCTCCATTCTTACAAGCTCCCTGTGCGATTCGAGACCTGCAAGGAGGCGGTCGAGACGAGTGTGCAGGTCGTCGAGGGCGTCTTCTTTCGCCCAGCGGACGAACTCTTCTCCGGCTTTCTCAAAGCCGTCTTCGTCCGTGGAAAACTCTATCTCCCAGACACGGCCGCGCGGAAGACGCGGCAGGGCAAATGCATGACTCTCCCAATGCGCGTTAAAGCACACATAGATAGCCTCGTCCGCAGTTCCATCTTTCTTCCGGGCGTAAGCGCCGTTGTACATGATCGCAAATGTATGGCACTGTGAATTCTCATCCGTATACCAGGCCTTCGTATCGTGGAAAGAGATTTCGGGCGCGCCGAGCCCAAGATAATCCGATGTCCGAAGCTCCCTCTCCCTGTGAAGGATCGGATGCTCTTTGCGGAAAGCAATGAGCTGCCGCACATAATCCGTGATGTCCTTATTCCTGCCTGCCCTTCCCCAGGATACCCAGCCCGACGGGTCGTCGCTCGCATAGGCGTTATTGTTGCCGCCCTGCGAGTTGCAGAATTCATCGCCGGCGTAAAGCAGCGGGATCCCCTGGGACAGGAACACATAGGTGAGCGCGTTCCGGATCTGTTTTCTTCGAAGCTGAAGGACCGGCTTTCTGCGGGTAAATCCCTCTACTCCGCAGTTCCAGCTGTTGTTGTCCGAAGGTCCGTCCGCTCCCCCTTCCCCGTTCGCCTCGTTGTGCCGCGCGTTGAAAGTGACGGCGTCGGCGAGGGTGAACCCGTTGACATTGGCAGCGTAATTCACGGTCGCGTGCGTGGCCGGATTCGTTCTCTGCGTCCAGCGGAACGATCTGGCGACGCCGCCGTCGCCCTTCAGGAACCTGCGGGCTTCCGACTGATAATACCCGTTATAGGTCGCAATATGGCGCACTCTCGGCGGCTTTTCCGCATAGATCCTGCCGGCGTCGATCCATTCAAAGAACAGTTTCGTGCGGGCAAGGAGCGGATCTGCGGCAAGCGCTTCTTTCGGCACGCCGCTGCCGATCACGTGGAAACCGTCCACGTGGTAGACCGTTTTCCAGAAGTGCAGCGCGGACACAGCCTCGTACTGGTCAGAATCCTTCGGAAAACACATCTCAAGGATCACTTCGATTCCCGCCCGATGGAACGCTTTGACCATCATTTTGAACTCCGTGACGGAATCCGGTCTCGATGAGAACAGCTGCTTCGGAGCGTAATAGCAGTTCTTCTCCGCGTACCCCCAGTAGTTCCGGGCAGGAAGCCCGTCCGCGTCCTTCATGCCCGGGTCAGTCCTCTTCAGCTCGTCGCTCCACTCATAGGCGGGCATGAGCTCGACCGCGTTGATCCCGAGGCTGACAAGGTAGGGGATCTTCTGCACCAGGCCCCGGAACGTTCCCTTAGCCCTGACGCCCGATTCCGGATCCTTCGTAAACCCTCTTACATGCAGTTTGTAGATAATCATGTCTGAAAGCGGAATCGCCGGCGGGACGTCGCCGTCCCAGTTGAACCGTTCCGGATCCGTGTAGCACACGTCGCCGATGATCCGCCTCGCGTACGGATCGATCGTCCTCTTTCCGTCCACAACATAATAGTAGGCAATCGGCGCCATCCTGCGGCCGGAAAGAACCACAGCCGCCACTTCGCCGCATCGCGCATCGGCAGGCAGCTCGATTTCCTGCAGGATCCCGCAGCCATCCTCCCTGAGGAGAACAAGAGATGCAGGAAGATCATCCGGTATCCTTACCGCAAAGTTGAGTCCGTCCTTCGTTTCGTGAGTGCCTAAAATTCCTGGGTCCCCGGTGGAAAACTTGTATTTTTTAACCATAACAGATCCCTCGATTTGTGGATTAACACCAAAATTCCAACTTATATTATACCTCAAACCCACATCTATGACCATTGCTTTTTAAGCCCCAATCTGGTATTCTCATTATAAAAAAAAGGAGGTCATATCGAATGGCTTTTAATGATGATTACTATGTACCGGAAGACGAAGAACTTGGTACCGTTGTTCTGACGATGGATGATGATTCAGAGCTTGAGTGCGAGATCATTGCGATTTTCCCGGCTAACGGCCGCCAGTACATTGCTCTCCTGGCTGATGACGATACCGAGGAAGGAAGTATCCTGATCTATCGCTATATCGACAACGGTGACGATGAGGATCCGGAAATCGAGAACATCGAAGACGACGACGAGTATGACGCTGCGGCGGACGCATTCGACGAGCTTCTCGACGAGATCGAGTTCGAGGATGACGAAGAGAACGAAGACTAATTAAATACGATTTAATAGAGGGGCTGTCGCATCAGACGGTGCAGCCACTATATATGGCAGACATTTGCAAATAACGTCTGCCATATATAGTGGCTGCCCGCCTTAATGCGACAGCCTCTTTATGTACTGCCGAAACCGCCGTTCCGGACATCTCTTGCGTCATCGTCCGCCGTGACGCCGAAGGGCATAAAAATACCCTGGGCAAATCTCCCGCCCCTTGCTATTGCGACTGACTTCCCCTCGTTCGAGTTGTTCGTGATCTTGATAAAGATGTGACCCTCATTGTCACTGTCATAATAATCGCTGTCGATCACGCCCACCGTATTGTCGAGCTGCAGCCTGTATCTGAAGCCGAGACCGCTCCTCGGAAAAATGAGGAGCACCCATCCCTCCGCTATCCGCGCCCGGATTCCGGTCGGTATCTTCACCGTCTCACCGGGAGATAGCACAACGTCGATCGTTGAGGCGAAATCATAGCCCGCGCTGCCGGCGGTCGCCCTGCGCGGAAGCCCGATCTCATCATATCTCTCCATGAGGTCCGGCAGATCGCCGAAGGTATCGGTCATCGCCTCCCTGAACTGCTCAAAACTCACTTTCTCAAATTCCGCTACTCTTTCCATATCCTTTCCACTCCAAATCGATTAAAATCCGCCGCCCGCCGGGGCTAAATGCCCCGGATACGGTGCGGCGGATGTCAGATTCAATTATTCGGGATCCGCGGAAGCGACGACCTTGCCGATCGTGGCGTCCTTCGGGCAGTCTTTGATGGAGAAGCTGATGCGGCCCATCTTGTCCTTGCCGAGGCAGATCGCGCGGACGACATCACCGATCTGGAGGACATCCTCCACCCTGCTGATGCGCGCGTTGGCGATCTTCGAGATGTGGACCATGGCTTCCTTGCCCGGTGCGAACTCGAGGAAAGCGCCGAACTCCTTGATGGAGACGACCTTACCGGTCAGGATCATGCCCTTTTCAAAGTCGGTCGTGATGATGCGGATCGTCTCGATCGCCTGATCCATCTTCGCCTGGTCGGTGCCGCAGACAGATACGGAGCCGTCGTCCTCGATGTCGATCTGTACGTCATAAGCTGCGATGATCGCATTGATGTTCTTGCCCTTCTGGCCGACAACATCGCCGATCTTCTCCGGATTGATCTTGATCTGAACGATCTTCGGAGCCCACTTGGAAACTTCCGGTCTCGGAGCGGCAATGACCGGCTCCATGACCTCTGTCAGGATATACTCGCGTGCTTCGTGTGTGTTCCTGATAGCCTCCTCAACGATCGCGCGTGTCAGACCATGGATCTTGATATCCATCTGGATCGCTGTGATGCCGTCGTGTGTACCGGCGACCTTGAAGTCCATGTCGCCGAAGAAGTCCTCGAGACCCTGGATATCTGTCAGAACGATATAATCATCGTCTGTCTCGCCCGTGACAAGACCGCAGGAGATACCCGCGACAGATTTTTTGATCGGAACGCCGGCTGCCATGAGCGCCATGGAAGACGCGCAGATGGACGCCTGCGATGTGGAACCGTTGGATTCAAATGTCTCGGATACGGCACGGATCGCATACGGGAACTCTTCCTTGGACGGAAGGACCGGCACGAGAGCCTTCTCCGCGAGCGCGCCATGACCGATCTCACGGCGTCCCGGTCCTCTGGACGGCTTTGTCTCGCCGACAGAGTAGGACGGGAAGTTGTACTGATGCATATATCTTGCTTCCGTGATGTACGGATCAAGGCCTTCGATGCGCTGTGCGTCGGACAGCGGAGCCAGTGTGACGCAGTCGCAGATCTGTGTCTGTCCGCGTGTGAACATGGCGGAGCCGTGTGCTCTCGGGATCAGGTCGATCTCTGCCGCCAGCGGGCGGATCTCACTCATAGCGCGTCCGTCCGGTCTCTTGTGATCCTTCAGGATCATCTTTCTGACCGTCTTCTTCTGGTACTGATACAGAGCGTCGCCGACAAGGGCCATCCAGTCTTCCCTGTCCGCATATTTTTCTGCAAATACAGCGCTGATCTCAGCGATGTTCTTATCGCGCACCATCTTGTCATCTGTGAAAACTGCCTCTTCCATCTTCTCGGGCGGGCAGATCTCATAGAGGGCGTCATAGAGCTCCTGCGGGATCTCATAGTGCACATACTCGTGTTTTTCCCTGCCGCACTCCGCAATGATCGTGTCGAAGAACTTGATGATCTCTTTGTTCACTTCGTCGCACTTGTAGATGGCTTCGATCATGAGCTCGTCGGAGAGTTCATTTGCACCCGCCTCGATCATGATGACCTTCTCCCTTGTGGAGGCGACGGTCAGCGCGAGGTCGGATTTCTGCTTGAGTTCATAGCCCGGGTTGATGACGAACTCACCGTCAACAAGACCCAGCTGCGTCATTGCGCACGGACCTTCGAACGGAATGTCGGAGATGCTGGTCGCAAGGGCGGAGCCGAGCATCGCGACGACTTCCGGATCGCACTCCGGGTCGACAGACATGACAAGATTGTTCAATGTGACATCATTGCGATAATCCTTCGGGAATAACGGGCGCATCGGTCTGTCGATGACACGGCTCGTCAGCACCGCGTGTGTGCTTGCCTTACCTTCGCGCTTGTTGAAACCACCCGGGATCTTACCTACTGCATACATCTTCTCTTCGAATTCCACAGACAACGGGAAGAAATCGATGCCGTCGCGCGGTGCCTTGGAAGCTGTCGCTGTGGACAGTACCACGGTATCACCGTAATGCATAAAGCAGCATCCGTTTGCCTGTTTGCCGACACGTCCGATATCGATCGTCAGTGTCCTGCCGCCGAGTTCCATTGAATAGCTTTTATAATCTCCCATTCTTCTCCTTCTGGCCGATTGGCCTAAAAAATCCGCGGCGTTCCGCCGCATAATTGTGTTGCCCGAATAACTCTGACAATTACGACTCGAAGTTAGAAAAATAGGGGCAAGGTATCCCCTGCCCCCGTATATGCATTACTTTCTGAGTCCGAGTCTGTCGATCAGTGTACGATAACGATTGATGTCCTTTTCCTTGAGATAAGCAAGAAGGCTGCGTCTGTGACCGACCATCTTCAGAAGACCTCTGTTAGAATGGAAATCCTTCGGATTCTTCTTCATATGCTCTGTGAGGGATCTGATGTTGGCTGTAAGAAGCGCTACCTGAACTTCCGGTGAACCTGTGTCGCCTTCGCTGCGTCCGTACTCTCTGATAATCTGCTCTTTCGTTTCTTTTGTGATCATGTTTTGATCCTCCTTCATATAATTCTTGCCTTTCACCAAGAGACGGTCGGAGTCTCCTCTTCTCCTAGTTAAGGTGTAGTAACACATGCTGTAAGTACAGCGTTTCAAAGTATAGCAAAACATGGGCTCCGCGTCAAGATTTTCTAAAATAATTTTCCCCTTCTTCGCGGTCCCAGATGATCTGCTGCTTTAGCGCATCGAGCGTCGGGAACTTCTTTTCGGGCCTCATGAAATGAAGAAGCTCCACCTTCTGCTCCTCACCGTAAAAGTCCTCGTTGCAGTCATAGAGGAATGTCTCGACGCCGACGAACCTGCCGTCGACGGTCGGCTTGGTCCCGATATTGGTGATGCCGTTGTAGGTCTTTCCGCCGAGTACGGACCGTACGGCGTAGACGCCGTTCGGCGGCAGTATCTTCCCCTGATCCGGGATCACGTTCGTCGTCGGAAAACCGATCGACCTGCCGATCCGCCGTCCGTGGATGACCTTCCCGTTGACAAAATACGGATAGCCGAGCAGTCGGTTCACCGTCTCAATATCGCCCTGACTAAGGGCCGCCCTTATCCTCGTGCTCGATATGATCAGGCCGTCGTCTTTGACCTTCGGAACGGTCTCGACAGTAAAATTGAACTCTCTGCCGAGCTCGCGGAGCGTATGAACGTTGCCCTGTCTTTGGTAGCCGAAGCGGTAGTCCTCGCCGACAACAACATGCACGGCGTGAAGACCGCCCACCAGGATCCGCGCAACGAACTGCCTGGGATCCATCGTAATGAGCTCAGGCACGAACGGGCACTCAACAAGCAGCTTTATGCCCGCTTTCCGCATGACCTCACGGCGCTCTTCCCGCGAGAAGATTCCCATCGGCGAGACCTGAAAACAGCACGCGCAGCTGGTGGGATGGATCCCGTCCACAAAGTGCTCCTGCTCATAGGCGATCACATGATCGATCAGTTCCATATGTCCCCGGTGGATGCCGCTGAACTTCCCGAGCGTGACGACTGTCGGCAAATCGTATGAAATATCAATTGTGTCTTTAATAATCAGCATAATTGTCTTTTCGGCGCCGCCGGTCACTGATCCCGTGACGAAAGCCCGCCTTCCTCCATGTCGCCTGTATAAAAGTGCTTTTCAAGCGAGAAGCGTTTTCCGCTCTTTTTGTATATACCTGCAAATGCCCCGTCCGAGAGATAGATCCTTACCTGTCTGTTCGGAATATCCCCGTGTCCCCGGAGCTCGAACCGGTTGCCGTTCCTGATATCCGTATCAAGATACTCCGGCACCCGGATCATCGGATACTCTTGAAAAAATGTGTCGATCGGAATGACGAACGAAAGGTCCCCCGCCTCCACCTTACCGCTGATCTCATCGAGCGTTTGCGCTTCGGCGATCCCGAACTGCCCCGTCCGGGTCCGAAGGAGAGACTCCATGCAGCCGCCGCAGCCCAGTTTCTTCCCGATATCCTCACAGAGCGTCCGGATATAGGCTCCCTTACTGCAGGTCACACGGAACCGGATCCTCGGCAGATCCGTCTCAAGGATCTCAATGTCGGCAAATATCACTTCCCTGGCCTTCCTATCCACCTCTATGCCGCGTCTTGCAAGATCCACCAGCTTTTTTCCGTCGACCTTGAGGGCCGAGTACATCGGCGGGACCTGCATCTGCGGTCCTTCAAATGAGAGCACCGCCGTCTCCGCCTCCTCCGGCGTCACATTGACTTCCTGCTCGCAAAGGATCGTCCCGGAGGTATCCTGCGTATCCGTGGTCCGGCCGAGCAGCAGGACCGCCTCATACGTCTTTGTCCCGTGGGACAGCTGATCGACCAGCTTGGTCCCTTTCCCGAGACACACGACGAGCACGCCCTCCGCGTCGGGATCCAGCGTCCCCGTATGGCCGATCTTCTTCTGTTTGAAAATCCTTCTGCATCTGGCCACAACGCTGAACGACGTCATGCCCTTTTCTTTTCTGACATTAATTACTCCATGTACCATCCGTTACCTCGTGTCCTAACGTACAGGCGATTGCGGAACTCTGTGTGTTCCTTAGAACGTATAGTTTCACAATTGCCTGTTTAACGTATAAAGAAAGGGCTGCGGCAGATAAACACGGCCCAGCCCAATTATACTCAGATATACTGCGCAAGCTCATTAAGAATCCGGCTCCGGACACCATCTTCCGTTCCGGCGATCGAGCAGCCGGCCGCCTTCACATGACCGCCTCCGCCGAAAGCGGAAGCCACACGGCTCACATCGAGATCGCTGTTGCTTCTGAGTGAAACTTTGAACACCTGCGGCTCCGTCTCGTAGATAAATACCGCCGCCACGACGCCCGCGACAAGGCGGAGCTCCGCCACGATCGCGTCAAGGTCCTTCTTCGTAACGTCATAAAGCCGCATATCCCGCAGAGTCACACTTCCGCAGATGACTTTTCCATCCATGCTCAGCATGCTCTCAAGGAGGGCTTTACCGAGGATCTGGCTCTGCTTCATCGTGCGCTGCCTGAAAGATTCGTCAATGATCTTACTTGCCGGCACGCCGCGATCCAGAAGATCAGCGGCGACCCGCAGAGTGTTCCCGCGTGTATTGTTATACTGAAAAACGCCGGAGTCGTGGATGATCCCGGTATAGAGCGACACTGCGGTCTCATAGTCGATCCTGCCGGGATCCATGAGACCGTAGAGCACTTCCGCGCAGGAGCTCGCGTCCGCGTCCACTACGTTGATATCCGCAAAAAGAAGTCGGATCGTAGCCATGTCGTTCTGTGGG
>JAZRKZ010000377.1:0-2659 GCA_045646565.1 Lachnospiraceae bacterium | reverse complement strand
CTCGGGTTATCCGATGTGATAATCGTGAAATCGGCCATCTTTCCGGAGATCTCTCCCATCTCGTAGCGTCTGTCCTTCGACCGGTTGCCGCCGCAGCCGAACAGGCACACGATGCGGTTCGGATGATAGTCGCGCAGCGTGGACAGGAGACTGGCGAGCGCCATCGCGTTGTGGGCGTAGTCGATCATGAGCGTGAACGCGTCCGACACCTTGACCATCTCGATCCGGCCCTTGACGAACGCTGCCTTCAGCGCTCTTTGGATATCGGACACTTCGATGCTGAAATGTCTGCAAATAGAGATTGCCGTCAGCGCATTATAGACGGAGAAGCGCCCCGGGATATCGAGTTCGACCGGGAACTCCGCCCTGCCGACGACGTCAAACGCTACGCCCAGATAGCCCGGTCTGTGGATATGCTCGATATTGACCGCACGGATATCCGCGTCCTCCGACGTGATGCCGTAGGTCTCGATCCGGCAGGCACAGTCTTTAAGGACTTCCTTTGTGTGGGGATCGTCTGCATTTGCAATAGCAACGCGGCACTGCCTGAAAAGAAGGCTCTTGCAGTACAGATACTCTTCAAAACTCTTGTGCTCGCCCTCGCCGATATGGTCCGGGGACAGATTCGTGAACACGCCGATCTCGAACATGATGCCGGCGGTCCGGTGCATCATGAGCGCCTGAGAGGACACTTCCATGACAGCCATAGTGCAGCCGGCCATGACCATCTCGTGCAGATACTTCTGGACGAGGACCGACTCGGGAGTCGTGTTCTTCGACGGAATATGGCGATCGCCGATAATCGTCTCGATCGTGCCGATAAGACCGACCTTATGTCCCGCGTTCTCAAGGATGGAGCGCACCATGTAGGTCGTGGTCGTCTTGCCCTTCGTGCCGGTAATACCGATGACCGGGATCTGTTCGGCGGGATAACCGTACCAGGCCGCCGCGATGAGGGACATGGCGTATCTTGTGTCGCTGACGCTGACGACCGTGCAGGTCTCCGGAATCTCCGCGATCTCTTCTTCAGACAGTCTGCCGTCCGCCACGACCACAGCCGCGGCTCCGGAACAGCCGGCCTCCGCCGCGCAGGTGTGTCCGTCGAACTTAGCGCCGATGATACAGATGAACATACATCCCGGCTTCACCTCATTGGAATTGTTAACGATCTCTTCTATCTCACAGTCCGTGCTTCCCTTTAGAATACGATACTCTAATCTCTCAAGTAAACTTGCAAGTTTCATGCCTCAAAAGCTCCTTTTCACGTTTAGACATAAATATCCATATTGAACTATTCTACTCTATTTGCCGGATAAAAGCAAACAGAGCGTAAAAAAAGCGCCCGGAGCATTTCTCCGGGCGATACTTACTTTTCACTATTGTCTTACGCCATGACCGTAGTCACAAGGAAGTAGACCAGAACAATGATGCCAAGGACGATACGATAGATACCGAACACCTTGAAGTCATGTTCCCTGATGTACTTCAGAAGGAACTTGATCGCGAAGATCGAGACGAAGAAGGCTACGATCATACCTGTAAGAAGAAGAACGATCTCATAGCCGGTAAAGAGCAGGCCGAACTTCACGAGCTTCAGAAGACTTGCGCCGAGCATGACCGGTACTGCAAGGAAGAATGTATACTCTGAAGCAGTCTTTCGGGACATGCCGAGAATGATGCCGCCGAGGATCGTCGCGCCGGATCTGGATGTTCCCGGAATCAGGGCGAGGACCTGGAAAAGGCCGATCATGAGAGCTGTTGTCCAGTCGATCTGTGCGGTCGAACGGATCAGAGGCTTCGTTTTCTGGTTCCTGTTCTCGATCACGATGAACAAAATACCGTAAACGATCAGCATGATCGCAACTGTCGGGTAGTTATAAAAGTGCTCGTCAAGCCAATCATCGAACGGAAGACCGATCACGATCGCCGGGACGCAGGATACCAGGATCTTGAGCCACATGATGAACTTCTCGCGGTCAAGAATTTTATAGATCCCGCTCTCTTCCTCGTCCGGTCTGTGGAACGGCCACAGTCTTCCCCAGTACAGGAAGACGACCGCGAGGATCGCTCCGAGCTGAATTACGACAAGGAACATTTTCCAGTAATCTTCAGATATGGAAAGCCTCAGAAACTGCTCGACGAGTATCATGTGACCAGTCGAACTGATCGGAAGCCATTCTGTTATGCCCTCTACAATGCCGAGAATGACAACTTTGATAAAATCAACCATATAAATCCTCTTTTGATATATTGATGAGCGAACCGTCACCGTCTTTATGCTCATCAGGTCGTTAGCGCCGTGGAAGGCCCACGTATCTTTCATTTGCAAAAGAAAAACCCAAGGATAAAACCTCGGGTTTCGTGCAGGAAAAGGGACTTGAACCCTCACTCTAACCGAATAGAACAGGCACCTGAAGCCTGCGCGTCTGCCAATTCCGCCATTCCTGCGAGCGCTGCGCCTTACGCGTCAACAATAGTGATTCTACTATATGAATGCAGATTCGTCAACATCTATTTTTATTTTTTTCTGCCAGCCTTATTTTGCTGAAGTGAAAAGTTTATTTCCACTCTGAAGGGGGTGAAGTAGATTTTAGTCTTTCACCAAATTCCACTTACACTGATGTAGCATTTAGTCTTACACTCTATGAGTTCAACAGCC
>JAZRKZ010000376.1:0-16820 GCA_045646565.1 Lachnospiraceae bacterium | reverse complement strand
AGCTCCATATCCCACTCATTCGTTTTGGGATTGATGAGCTGCGTCGACGTCGCGTTCGTGTACTCCTGCATCTTGACGCCGGTCAGAAGGTAGTGGAAGTAGTCGGGAAGCATCAGCATCGTCTCGGCCTTCGCAAGGACTTCCGGCTCCTGCATTTTCACCGCCATGAGCTGATAAATCGTGTTGAAGATCTGCTTCTGAATACCGGTGCGGGCGTAGAGGTCCGCCTCCGGGATGATTTTATACACTTCCTCATCCATGTCGGTCGTGCGGCTGTCGCGGTATCCGTAGGTCCTGCCGACAAGTTTATCGTCCGCGTCAAGAAGAACATAGTCGACAGCCCATGTGTCGATTCCCATGCTGACCGGAATTTTGCCGAGCTCTTTGGCTTTCTTAAGGCCGTTCTTGATCTCCGCAAAGAGCCGGTCAGTGTTCCAGAAGCGATGTCCGTCGACGATATCCATGCCGTTTTCAAAACGGTAGATTTCCTCAAGGACCATCTTTCCATCTTCCATATGCGATAACATGTGACGGCCGCTCGATGCGCCGATGTCGACTGCAAGGTAATATGTTGTCATGTGCGTTTCCTCCTTACGTGCCGTACGTGCGAACCGGTCTCTGCAGGCTTTCCGTGCCCTGAGGCTTTTTATGCAGTACCACTTTTCTTTTCATGTTTCCAATATACAGTAATAAAAGACAGTTTTTTAGTGTATAATATGACGTAAAAAATGGCTTTTTTTGATAGCGCCCTTTGTGGGCGTCTCATCGGTATATGAAAGGACAACGTATGGACCCGCTCATTCTCAAAGAACTTCAGACAATCACCCCCGAAGAACAGCATTATCTCGATAAAAATATGGCGCTGCCCAGTGACGATATCTATTTTTCCAGCAGCTCCAACAAGATCGAGGGAAACCGCTTCCTCGACGACGAGCGGCTCCTCACTGTCCGGCCGCATACCAGATTTGTTAACTTCGAACCGCATTCGCATAACTATATCGAAATGATGTATGTCTGCCAGGGCAAGGTCACGCATATCATCGGCGAAACAGAGATCATCCTGGAAAAGGGAGATTTTCTGATCATGAACCAGCACGTGGAACATGCGATCCGGGCTGCCGGTTATGACGATGTCGCGATCAATTTCATCGCGCGTCAGGAATTTTTTGACATTCCGCAGAGTATGGTCGGCAGCGGCAACGCGATCTCGGAGTTCCTGCTCGGTATGCTGCGCACGAAAGAGTCGGTCCCCCATTATCTGCATTTTCGGCTTGGTGAGGACCGGTACATTGAACGACTGGTCGAAGTCATCATCGCCTCCATCCTCTTCAGGCAGGATTTCGACGAAGTCATCAATCAGTATTCGATGGGTATCGTGTTCCTGCATTTGCTCCGACATGTTGACGGTCTGACTGAAAAATCTTCGATGGATTACAACGAACTTCTCGTGCAGTCGGTCCTTCGCTATATCGATACGCGATATCAGACGGCCCAGCTGTCCAGATTCGCGGATGAGACCCATCAGAACGTGTCCGTTCTCTCCCGCCTGATCCGTCAGAAGACCGGCGCGACCTTTCAGGAGCTCCTGAAGCGCAAGCGTCTGCAGAAAGCCGTCCACCTTCTCATTGAAAGCGACCTTTCCATCGAAGAGATTTCTGCAAATGTCGGCTACGAAGACCCCGGCCACTTCTTCCGCGAATTCAAGAAGAAATACGGCACGACGCCGCGCAAGTTCCGGATCGCCCAGAAGAACAACGAGTCGATTCCGCTGTAGGCCGGGTCGATTCATACAGGAAGGAAATACCCGCCCGACTCAGATTGGAAATATCCGTCCGGCCCATCCCGGCAGTCGTGCATGCTCCTTCGAAGATAGAAATATTTATGGAATCGGCTGCATTTTCACCTTGATTTCACAAATCTGTATTTTACTCATATTGACTACACTGTTTTATGTGCATTATAGTATTTAGAGTTGCTCTAAGCGTCTTTTAAGGGAGGATTATTTAATGATTAAGCTTGCAAAATACATTTCACTTGGCCTCATCGCAGGCCTTTTGTTCACAGGATGCGGCAGCGGCGCCGCATCAACTGCCGCCACAGACAGCGGTATTGCCGATACGGAAAGTTCTGTTGCCGAACTTGAGACACCGGCTGTACCGGTCATGGACCTTTCTTCGTTCAAGGCTTCCGACTATGTCACACTCGCCGATTATTCCGAAATCGTGGTCAACAAGGCGGATGTAGAGCCCACAGAAGAAGAACTTCAGACAAAGATCAACGAATTCACGACTTCCCACGCACCGGCTGATTATGTGGCGAAAGACGGAGACACAGTCAATATCGACTATGTCGGCAAAAAAGACGGCGTCGCGTTCGACGGCGGCACTGCCCAGGGTTATGACCTGACACTTGGCAGCAACACATTCATCGACGGATTTGAAGACGGACTCATCGGCACGAAGGCCGGCGATCAGGTCTCTCTCGACCTTACCTTCCCGGAGAACTACGGCAACGAGGATCTTGCGGGCGCGGCCGTTGTCTTCGAGGTCACGGTCAACTCAATCGCGCCGGGCGAACCGGTCGAGTATACCGATGAGCTGGTTGCAGCCCATACAGATTACAAGACAACAGCCGAATACAATGAAGTTCTGAGCGAAGAAATCAGAGCATCCAAAACTTCTTCTCTGGGCTCCAGCGCAATCATGGACATCGGCACGTTCACCGGCGAATATCCGGAGAGTCTTGAGAATTATTATTATGATTATTACACCCAGATGTATTCCTACTACTACGGCGAAGAAGCACTGAAAAATGCGGCTGCGGACTATGACAGCGTGCGCGACTATATCAAAGATTTCGTCGGGAACGGACTCGAACAGCAGCTGAAGGCAGACCTGCTGCTGCTCGCGGTAGCGGATAACGAGAATCTGACATGTGAGGGAGACGACTACGATTCCTACATCAATGAAGTCCTTGAAAATGTCGGCGGCACACGCGAAGAGCTCATCGAGCAGTACGGCGAGGGGTATGTCAATTATACATATCTGACAGATCGTGCTTATAGCCTTCTGAACGAGAGAGTTGTCGTCAAATAATGACGCGGGCTGCCGCCGAACGTGCGGCGGCCCTCTTTGTTTAAATCACGGACGGTGTCTGGCTTGATAAGAGCCTCTCTGGGGTCGTTCACCGGATCGCCGGTGACGGATCGAAGATTTCCTGTTTTCGCTGCTTTAATTATAAAAGCAGCGATCAGGATATGAACCGGCTCACAGAGCTGCCTTTTGATCATGCCCGTAAAGATCAATATTTTCTTTTCAGAATCATATAGGAGACCCAATAGCAAATAAGGTTCAGACACACCGAGTACGCAAGTACGAGTTGAACGGTTTCATGACCGGTCACCATTGCAATGACGACGCCGACGCTCTCGAGCAGGACGACGAGATAACCTGCCCAGGACCAGCTCATCATGCGGAGATATCTGTTTCTCTCATCTTTCATCTCCGTATCAATGTTTTCCCTGTAATCCGCGTCTTTTCTGTACCTGATGTTTCTGATGCACTGCAATACGCCGACAGCAATCAGTGCGCCTCCCATACCGGCATAGAGCGATGACTCAATCACTTCTGTTATGGAAAGTCCCAGAAGAACGGCCCCCAGTATTATCCAAAAAATACTTAACATAAGTTTTCTGTTATTGAAATACATGATCATTCCTCCTCAAAGATAAAAACTTCTTCAATGGTCATCCCGAAATACTGTGCGATTTTGTGAGCCAGCATGATGGAAGGGTTGTACCTTCCGTTTTCAAGGGAACTGATCGTCTGTCTTGAGACGCCCATCAGCTTCGCCAGTTCTTCCTGACGGATCCCTTTCTCATTCCTTATACTCTCTATTCTGTTTTTCATCACATCACCTTCCTAAGCAACGTAAAGTTTACTTTACATCTATAACATATCACATTGCGACGTTCATGTCAAGCCAGCTTTACATTTTTTTCAAATTTCCTAAGTTCCGCACTTTGAGCTCCCCATGACCTTGCACTTCGTGCCCTCAATTATTGTGAATTCAAAAGAATCGCCTGTCCAAATCCAAAAATGCAAAATAAAAGAAGGACCGGCCCGGATCGAACCTCTCGTCCTTCTTTTTATAGAAACTATGTTATCTCAAAGCCCCTTGTTATAGTTTTTTCTTACCCCCTGCGATCTGCGATCCCCGATCCTATTCTGGTATGCGGTAAACACTTCTGATTTGGGAGGATTCTTCAGGACTGCCTTTACCGTCTTCATTAGGGTCTTCCTCCTGTCTCCTGATAAAGAAATGGAGCAAAATTTCGATGAGGACGCTCCATGAACTATGGTGTGGGAGTTTTTGTAAATAATCTTCTGCTATACGTCATGCTTTTTCGAAACGCTTTAATATCCAGGGGAAGAGGAATGTCACGTAAAGCATCTGCAAGTAACACGAAACAAATGTTCCGGACGCACCGGAAATCCAGTCTTTCACTACAGGTACGAATATCAGACTGACAACATAATAACTCAACAGTCCGAATGTGAGTCGCGTTATCCTTTCCATCATGGAAATGTTGGTAGAAAACTGCACAAACCGTCTTTCCAGAATCCAACCGGTCAAAAATGCGGCACACCAGCCGACTCCCTTAAAGGTGTCATTTGCCATCTTTGCCCCTTCCACCAACACCTTTCCGGCTGCGTCTGTATCTGTTGGATAGGACTTGACCGCGGCGTATCTTGCCACAGCGATTGCGAGCACAATACCGATACAGGCCACCAAAAGATCCTTTTCAGGATGGATCTTGAGCCATTGCATCAGCTTCGTAGTCAGATACATGACCAAGGTCCCGGCTGCGATGCCTACCAGAGTATCCTGCGGCGTATGCACACCCAGATAATTACGGCTGAACGCCACAAGCAGGACGAGGAGACCCAACATGACGCGCAGCGCCCGAGGAATATCCATGCGAACCGCCCCGCCGCCGAATAACGTCGCCGCGTTCATCGTATGCCCGCTGGGAAAAGAATAACCTGTTGCCGTAGTGATGGAATCGCCGTAGGGTACAATACGTGCGTCCCTGATCCACGGCCGATAGGCGCAGACGGTCACCTTCAACATACCATTGACCAGCCTGTTGCCGCTCCAGCCCATCAGGAAATAAGTGCCAAAGTCCTTGCTGACACACCAGTAAATCAGCGCCATGATGACAAGCGCCGTGTTCAATTCACCCAGCCAGGTCATCTTTGAAAGGAAACTGGCTAAAAACGCGCCTGAACCGTTCCGAAAATCCTGTAAAGCCAAGAGAATATCGATATCCATATGCTTTCCTCCTCTAAATCTATATTATCAAATGCTGAATAACCATTTAATAATTATAGCGAAAGCGAAGGCAATTATCATTAAATCTGTTGTTTCTTTTCCGGATTTTCGCAAAATAAATTGTGTTTACTCCCCGTTCCTGTTCTGATCAGATGCCCCTCCTCTATCGCAGCAGAGGGAAGGGACGCCCGGGTCTTTTAAATGAAGGATCGTGACGGGTCCTCAGATGAAGAAAACGCCGCTGAGCCTGGCATAACCGGGCGGCAGACGTACTTCCTCTACTCCAGGACGCTGGCCATCGGCAAGAAGTACGACCCCAGATCAATATCTTTTTCGCAGCAGGGTATACGCAATTATACCGGCCACGATCTGCAATACAAATAATCCAAAGAGATACAGCACAATGATTTTATGATCCGTGATTATTCCTGCTTTTCCCAGAATAGAGAATACCACCTCAGAAATACAGATTATAATCAATCCGATATAATAGGCAATTCTGCCGGATTTGTCACGCAGTTTTTCGTTCAGTTCGTCGTGAAGGTTGATATCCTTCTGCTCCTGGATTTCCCGATATCGCTCTTGATTTTTCGGGGCAGACCAGTAAAAATGCTGGATGATAATTGCGATTCCGGGGCCTAAACTTCCCCCGGCAAAACCCCAGAGCAGACCATCCATTACGCTCACCGTGAAAACAGCTGCCAGTATAAAGCAAATACCAATCATTACCAGTACAATACCCTTACTCAGATAGCTCTTTTTCATTATTGGCACCTCTCTTATAGATAAAAATCTCCTCAATAGTCTTTCCGAAAAAATCCGCTATCGTAAATGCCAGATCAAGTGATGGATTATACTTGCCTGTCTCAATAGAACTGACCGTCTGTCTTGAAACGCGGATTGCTTTGGCAAACTCCTCCTGATTTAAGCCGCGCTCTTTGCGCAGCTTTTCTACACGGTTTTCCAAATCATCACCTCCATCCCATATTTGACAAGGTTCCTTTACATTTTTATCATATCAGACGGTTCCTTTTTTGTCAAGGTTCCTTTACATTTCTCTGACAACAAATTCGATAGGACTAATTCTCGGACTTCTCGATCCATCTTATGGTTTCATAGCCTTTAACGAAAGAATCAATCAGCTCTTTGTTGTCCGAATCTATATCGGATATTCATGGCCATATAGGACCTGATTTCCTATTTCAGGCCCTTGCCGAACCTGTAGAGTTCGTCCCGTTTTTCTTCTGATTTGTTTTGCTCACCATTTGCCGTGAAGATCCCGGCGTTTTCCACACCCCAGTATTCCACGATGGACTGATAATACTGTGTGATGGCCGGCCCATAGACGTAAGGACTACCGGAGCTCATGATCAGGGCGACCTTCCTGACATTCTTCGGAATGTCGATCGAATAAGTCCGGTGGATAGCTGCCTGCAACTGGGCCGAGAGTGTAAAGTAGTAGATCGGGGAGGCGAACACGACCATATCCGAGGAGAGTATCTCGGGATAGATGTCCTGCATGTCGTCCTTCTGACAGCAGATGCCCTGCTCTTTTTCCCTGCAGTACTCACAGGCCATACAGCCATGAATGTTTTTGTGAGCGACATTGATAATTTCCACTTCGTGACCGGCTGCCTTCGCCCCTTGTGCGAAGGCATTGACCATGTCCGAAGTTGCGCCGTTTAAATGCGGGCTTCCGTTTAATACAAGGATCTTCATTCTGCGTCCTCCATACTGATCGTAATTGTCACATTTCCGTTGCTGAGGAGGCTGGCCATTCCGACCGCATCCTGATCAGTAATGTGCCCAAGTCTCGTATAAGCCCAGGAATTTGAACCGTAAAATACAACGATCTGATTGGATGAATACAGCACAATGTCTCCGGCAGATGTAGTCGTCCGTGTATCATTCGAAGGCAGCCTGCTGCCAATGGGTCCTACTTGCTCAAAGCCGCCGTACATGGACATCTGAACGGTAAGCGGCGCATCCTTGCAGAGCTCTTTCAGCGCTGCCACGGAGTCGTTGTCCTCCCATGCGACAGCGACCACGGTTTCATTGATATAAAGGTGAAGTGATTTTTCCATAACTTCTTCCTCCGATCTCTCCGTATCTTCCGGAACGGTCACGCCATCCGTCTCTGACTGGCTGACGGATTCCTCCGCAGCTGCCGTATTGATACTTGCCGGATCTGTCGGAACATCCGCCGCAGGGCTTGTTCCGCAGGCAGTAAGACTCAGGATCATTCCCAGTGCCAGAATCAATATCGTTTTATGCTTTACCATGCCGCAGCCTCACTTCAGGTACTCAGTAAAGAAGCTCTCCAGCTTATCAAACGGAATGGCCTCCCTGCCTCCGCCGTCATACAGGTCCGTATGGGAAGCGCCGGGGATGATAAGCAGTTCCTTGTTGTCCGTATACCTGCTGTCCTTTACCATATCGGCATAGGCATCCCTGCCGAAATAGCAGGAATGTGCCTTTTCACCATGCATGACAAGGATCGCGGAGCGGATCTCATTTGTATATTTCAGGATCGGCTGGTTCATGAACGATTCGCATCCGATGACGTTCCATCCGCCGTTGGAGTTGAGGGATCTGGCGTGATAACCGCGATCCGTCTTGTAATAATCATAGTAATCTTTCACGAAGTAAGGTGCGTCCTCCGGAAGCGGATCGACCACGCCGCCACCAAGGGTGTATTCGCCTGCTTTAAGGTCGGCAAGCCTTTGGGCGCACATGGCAGATCTCTTCTGGTAGCGGGCTTCCTCGCTGTCCTCACTGTCAAAATAACCTTTCTCGTTTACGCGGGTCATGTCGTACATCGTGGAAGCCACGGTCGCCTTAATGCGGGTATCAAGTGCTGCCGCATTCAGGGCCATACCGCCCCAGCCGCAGATACCGATGATGCCGATGCGCTCCGGATCGACTCTGTCGCAGAGGGAAAGGAAATCAACTGCCGCCATAAAGTCTTCGGTGTTGATGTCGGGAGATGCCATGTAACGGACATTTCCGCCGCTCTCACCGGTAAAAGACGGATCAAAAGCAATAGTGATAAAGCCTCTCTCAGCCATAGTCTGGGCATAAAGTCCCGAACACTGCTCCTTCACGGCGCCAAAGGGACCGCAGACAGCAATGGCGGGAAGCTTTCCTTCCGCATCCTTCGGCACATACATATCCGCCGCCAGGGTAATACCATAGCGGTTCATAAACGTTACCTTGCAGTGATCCACCTTGTCGCTCTTCGGGAAGGTCTTGTCCCATTTCTGTGTCAGCATGAGTTTTTCCATTTTCATCATAGTCCTTATCCTCGCTTTCATTCATTTCATCTGTTTTTTCTGGTTCCGGATCAGAAAGTCCATTCGATCTACCTTTCGCTGACTCTCATGCATCTCATCGATCAGCTCGCAGCGCTGTACTTTCATCTGATGCAGCACCTCGTCAAAGCTTCCGGCTTCATAGAGTCTGCCGATCTTTCTGGCTGTCTCCGGGCTGCATCCGGCATCGAAGAGCCCCTGTATCAGTTGTTCCTTTATACTCATCCCGTCTGGCCCCTTTCTGAATTCTGCTTTTCTTTCGCAATCCTGCGTTTGCTCTGCCGGAGAGATTCTTTCCACCGGCAAGGCTATCATAACCTCTTGCAATACATCACGCTAATGGTTATAATTTATTTCATGATATTCTTTATTCGAATATCACAATATCAAAAGACTGAAAGGGATGTTTCCTGATGGAGATCCGTACTTTACGCTATTTTCTGGCGGTTGCCAGGGAAGAAAATATGACCAGGGCCGCTGAGATTCTGCACGTGACGCAGCCGACTCTGTCGAAAGCATTAAAATCTCTTGAAGATGAACTGGGCAGGAAACTGTTTATCCGACACAGCTTCAGTATCCGGCTGACAGAAGAAGGGGTACTGCTCCGGAACAGAGCAGAAGACCTTATCAGCATGGCAGATAAGATCGAAAAGGAATTCATCTCTCTCGATGACATCAGCGGTGGGGAGCTTTACCTGGGACTTGCGGAATCCTATCAGATCCGTTACCTGGCAAGGATAATTAAAGAATTTAAAACCCGTTATCCGAATCTGCATTACCACATCACAAGCGGCGATACGGAGCAGATCGCGGACAAGCTGGATAAGGGCCTTCTGGATTTCCTGGTACTGGCAGAGCTGCCGGACAGCCGGAAGTACGAATATCTTGCTTTTCCTGAAAAGGATGTATGGGGACTGGTGATCCCGAAGGGTGATCCGCTGGCAGATCATCAAGTGATCCGCGTGGAAGATCTGACAGGTCTTCCCCTGTTCTGTTCGGAACAGTCGTGGGACGAAGAACTAAAGAAATGGGCCGGCAGTTCTTTTTCAAAACTGAAGCTGGAGGGATCCTTCCGACTGTCCTACAACGGCTCTGTCTTTGCGCGCGAAGGCCTCGGCTATCTGCTGACCTTCCGCCATCTGATTGACACTTCCGAAGAAAGCGGGCTTGTGTTCCGGCCTTTGGAACCGACACTTGAAACCACACTTTTCATCGCCTGGAACCGCTATCAGACCTTTACACCGATCGCTGAACGTTTCCTGAAGCAGCTGAAGGAATCCTTCGGGAATGCCGATAACCGGCTGTAGTAACGCACACCGTCGATCATGGTTGTTTTTTCCATTGATTTAACATAAAACAGCAAGAATTCCCCCATCCTCTAAGGTGAAGGGATGAATTCTTGCTGTTTTATGTTAAACACGTCTCCACTTTACAAACAAGCTGGCGAAGTTCTTCCACAATCGCATACAGCATGGCCCCGGCCGTGATATCCCCCGAAGCCTCATTCGATATCGAAGCATAAAGTAAGGCTCCCCGCTGCCGTTGACGGCCCCTTTATCTCTCCATGAAGATCCGCAGTGGTTTTGTTATTCAGCACCCAGGCGAACGCTTTTGCGGTCCGAAGATCAGCGTCCCTGAAGTGATTGCCCTCGTTCCATTCGAGAATACAGTTCACGCCTCGTTCTTTCATCAGGACATGCGCTTCGCGTATCCTGTCGCCCACAGTCGCCATTACAGGATTGCGTGTTTTTTCCTCCCTGTCTCCGAGACTGAGATAAACGGTATCGGTGCGGATCACCAAATTCGTAAGTTTTCATCTTCACAGATCCTTTCCCATCAAAATCACGCGCTTTTCCACTTGAAATCCGAAGCGTTCATAGAACTCCGGCAGAAAAGCTTCCGCCGCCGTGATGAGATGCACGCCCACAATATCCTGCTTCTCAAGATCGGACAGAAGGACTTCCATCAGCTTTTTGGCGATCCCTTTTTTCTGATATGACGGATCGACCGCAAGGTCGTTGATCTCGAACGTCCTGCCGTAGTGAAAGAGCATGGAAGTGCCGAGGATAAAACCGGCGACCTTCCCGTCTGTCACATATTCAAGGCCGTATGCCTGTTTAGATTCGAGCAGTTCCTTTACGTGAATGACAGCGTCTTCCGTTTTCCATGGATCGTTCCACGGCTCACCGGAAAAGGCGGCGGCATAGATCCTGCCATATTCATCAAGGTGTTCAAGCCTGCAAAGCCGAATTGCCGTTTTGTCTTCCCTCATAATATACCTCCTGAAACGTCCATTGATTCCATCCGCTTCTCAAAACGAAACATGCCTTCCGGGAACTGCTCGTTTATCTGTTCCGCCGCGTCCGGATCGTTCGGATCCGGATGATGGCTGTTGAAAAACTCCACGATATGGAAGCCGCAGCGGTTCACATAGAAATGGATATTCCGCTTTTCAAAATACGGCGTTACAGTCTCCCAAACAGTCACCTCCGGATGCAGCTGCTCGACTGCGCACCAGGCGGCATAACCGATGCCCTTGCTGTGAACACGGGGAGAAACAAAGAGAATCTCCAGATCCCCGTGATTTCCATCCACCTTGATGATCACGCCTCCGGCCGGCTGGCCATCCTGCATGATCCGGTAGGCTTCACCGCCGTCGATGGATTTCTCGATCGTCTCCCGGGAAATGATCTGGTCTTCTTCCTCAAAGTGATCGTCCCTGCGTCCGAATTCCTCCAGGGCACCGTAATTGAAAGCTTCCTGATTGTCTTTTATAAACGCCTCCCGGTCGGCCTGCTCCAACGGAAGCAACTTTATATTCGCCATACATTACCTCTCAGTGTTTCGCTCCCCGCCTCTATCGCGTTTACCTTTTCCTCTGGACGTCCAGGCTGTTTAGAATCCGGAGACTACGGTTTGTTGTAGTTCACCCGCTCAATGATTCCGTGTTTCCGTTTCACTTGAGCAGTATTCAGATGAGTCACATGAAACCCGTACTTTTCCTGCACCTATTCCTGGATCTCTTCATATGCAGCCTTACTCTCGGCGGCGGTCAGATCCAACTCATCCATATCGACCTGAACACTGATATGATGCTTCGCCTCAGAAAGTTTGGACAAAAGACATACCGTCTCCACATGTGATAGATAGGCTATTTTGAAGTATTGTCTTTGATTCTTATCAAAGACCTTATTTTCAGGCTTTAACACACTTTGTGAGCGTTCTTAAACATCAAAACATCCGCCTTGCATAAGTAGGCTATTTTATCTTTTGCCGTGTGTTTGCATATATTCATCCGCGAGTTCTTCGGCAAGATACTGATCGCTCATACAATGAAGATCCGATACTCCTTCGCTGATCAGAACATATAGTTCCGAACGGTAAAAGAAATCCATCGCATCGTCCAAAGACATTTGCATTTTTTCAGCAAAGCATTCTATGATTCTTGCATATTTCTTCTGCATTAATACAGGACTGGCATTCATAGTTTCTCGCTCCCTTCATAGTGCAGACAGGACAGTGCTGCTTCACTACGAAAAGCAATCTGCATATTAGGCTTCTCATACCGGAGCCTCTTAATGGCTTCTGCTTTGTCTATCAGCTGCTCATAATACAGTTCTACAGTATTGAAAACTCTGTCATTGGCCACGCCGCCGCTGACGATATCGTAGTCCGATGTGTCATGTCCGCTTCTGCAGGAAAGAATGAAGTCCAGCCATTCTTCCGAGTAAGAATCAAAACGAAGGATCTTAAGGCTGCCGCAGGCTGATTCATCAAACCGGTATCTTGATATGATGCCCTCCCGGTTTCTTCTGAGAAACTTGCCGCACCACGACTTTGCCTGATCATAAATCGGTGTCGTGTAGAAGCCTTTTCCGAAATCGACATTATTTCTGGAGTGGATAAGATCGGGGACTTCAACTGCAAGATAGGAACCATGATACAGGATCATATGCTCACGCCCCTTTCCTTCATGACATCCATGATGTCGCTTATGATATAATCTTTGCTCTGTGTGTGAAGCGCTTCATACTCCGGGGCAATGTAATCCTTCAGGATGCTGCTCTTATCACAAAGCAAGCTATATACCGTTCTTGCATCTGTATGCAGTGCCGCCGCAAGATTCTCAATGCAAAACACTGCGAATTCCAATTCCTTGTTTGTTTTGATCGTATTCTGCTTCATCATCGAAGTTTTCTCCTTCAACACTTTTTTTGAACTGTATTTGTTATTACTTCTGTGCGGCCTTCCGTTCTCATCAGTAATGATATTACTGCGCTTTGCCTTTTCTGATTTGACTTTTTGGAAGTCTTCATCACTGATGATCTGAGGATGTGCTTCCTTCATATGGTAATAGTATTCCTGTGTTGCCGAGTCCAGCAGCGTTACCGTGCCGGTATATTTTTCATTCTCAAGCATTTTCTCAATCGTACGCTTGCTCCATTTTTCCTTCCCGGTCGGAGACGGGATCCCTTTTTTATGCAAGTTCTCAATAATCCCAAGGACACTATATCCTTCTATATACCACTTAAATATTATTTGAACGACTCCTGCCTGTTCCTCATCAATAACGAGATTACCTTTTTCATCCTTTGTATATCCGTACAGTCTGCGTCTGTAAAGCCCGGAGGATCCGCTGGCAGCTCTCTTCGCCAGCCCCCATCTGATGTTTTCGCTCCGGCTTTCATTCTCAGCCTGTGCAAATGATTCCAGAACAGAAATCATCAGATCACTGTCGTAGTCATTTGTATCTATGTTCTCTTCCATAAAGATGATTCTGGTACCGGCAGTTTTCAGCCGTCTGACAGCATCCAGTGTTTCTGCGGTATCTCTGCCAAACCGACTGATGCTCTTCGTCAAAATTACATCAAGATGTGAACTTTCACATTCTTTGATCATCCGGTCAAATTCCTTGCGCGGCGTCTGTCCATTTGCTGATGCGATATCAATAAACACTTCTTCCAGACCCCACTGTGCGTCAGAGACAGTCTTCACCAAAGCGGATATCTGCGCCGTCAGGCTGTTCAGCTGGTCTCTTTTATTTGAGCTGACGCGGCAATATATACCCGCTGTCTTCTGTTTTTGCTCATGCTTTGGTGGTATATACCAGACTTTCTTTTCCACGGATCGATATCCTTCCTTTCTTTTAGCCTAATTATATTACAGGCGTAAGCAAATGACAAGTAGGCTAATATAAGCAAGAACACAGTCTTCGTCGTTGCAGGATAAGAACTCCCCACCGCCATTTGGCAGTGAGGAGTTCTGGTCAGTCTTCTGATTCTATTAAAGGAATAATCCCGCAGACGCTGAAATGCCCCTAAACCATGATGGCTTAGAGGCCCCCCCATGACAATAGTTGTTCAGCCCCGCCCTGCCATTTTCCAGTGGTCAGAACTATTTTTAAGAACGCAAAAAAGGGATTCCGGGAGATCACCTCATTGAAGTGAAATCCACGGAATCCCTTTATTTCAGGCTTTCTGATCCCTCTTATGCGTCTTTACGTGACAGAAGAACCACGGTCTCCACATGTGAAAGTTAGTCTTTCGAAGACAGTGTTTTTTCTATCTTTTTCTAAGTCAACTTGCAGCATAGAAATATAGTCTATTTGAATCGTTATAATCATGGCTTTTCCCTAATAAATCGTTAAGGAAAGAATCGAAGATGGTGCAAACGAAAAAGCAGCATTACGTTTTCCGATAACTGCCCTTTCGTTTGCATCAATTTCGATTTTTCCTGGTTGAACAAAGCGCGTCCGGGTTGCCGCTATATATGGGCTTTGAATCTGACTGCGTCTGCCAAGAGTTTAACACGGATCCTTTGATAAATGTACTGTTTTATACGAGATAACTGTGATGACTGCATCAGAAGTAAGCCTTCAAAAAAGGCTTCACAGGGATTCGTATTCAGTTTCAAGGTATCAGCAGAGCAGATGCGGCTCTGGCCGGAACAGAGACGGATCTGCACCTACCGGAATGATCCTTCCGCCACAGGATGAGCATTTACAGACATCCCTGTTATAGAGAAGCCGGATGATTGCCGGGGCATCCAGATCCTTCAGCCGGGACTGATACTTTTTACAGCCAAGGAGATTACGGCACAAAGTGATCTTACGATTCTTATTACGCGAAGACAGAAGACCATAGTGACGGATCCGGACGAACCTTTTGGGCGGGACATGCATCAGGAAACGACGAATGAATTCTTCTCCGGTGATAGTGACTTCTTTCCATTGTCCCTGGTTTTTGTAATCTTTTGCAGTAAAGGTAACAGTGCTGTCCGTCATGCTTTTAATACGGTAGTTGCTGATCGCGATCCGATGGGTATACTTTCCAAGATACTTGATAACGGACTCCGCGCCATCGAACGGTTTCTTGCAGTAAGGGATCCACTCTTTTTTATAACAGGAGTCCAGCAGTTCCTTGAACGCATAGTGGTTTTTGAAGCACTCCGCGCTACCGTGGAATTCAAGCTTTCCGTCTTCCCAAAGATGCTTCAACTCCGCAAGATACTTACCGCGGAAAAGACGTGAAACGACCCGGATGGGAAGGAAGAAATCTTCTCCGTTGTCTTTCCAATGGTTATTGGGATCAAGACCACCTCCAAGGACAACGGCGTGGATGTGGGGATGGAAGTTCATTTCACTCCCCCAGGTATGGAGAATACAGATATACCCGATGTCTGCACCGAGATATTTGCTGTCAGAAGCCAGTTCCCGCAGTGTATCAGAAGATGCGTGATACAGGGCATCATACAGAAGCTTCTGGTTGCTGTAGATGACAGGATTTAATTCCTCCGGGACAGTGAAGACCACATGGAAGTATGGTGCATCCAGTACATCTTCCCGGCGGGCGTCCACCCACTTTTCCTTTGGGAACTCCTGGCACATGGGACAGCACCGGTCACGGCAGGAATTATAGTGGACGGAAATACAGCCGCATTCTTCACACACACTTACGTTGACGCCAAAAGCGCCTGTTTTGCAGTTCCTGATGTGATAGGCTACTTTTCGCTGAGCCGCAGAGAGTTCATGAGTTTTCGTGTACTCAGGATAAAAGCGGTTGAACACATCCTGAATTGTATAGTCGGCGCTCATGCTTTATCGCCTTTATTGAGATCGTAAGGACTGCGGATTCCAAGTAGTCTCTTATTGCTGACATGGATATACACTTCCGTAGACTTCGGATCCACGTGTCCAAGCAATGCCTGGATGTATTTAATGTCAACACCATCCTCAAACAGATGGCTGGCAAAGCTGTGGCGGCAGCAATGACTGGTGACCTTTTTAGTAATGCCGGCTTTTTCTGCACTT
The DNA here is from genome assembly GCA_045646565.1 of Lachnospiraceae bacterium. GTDB lineage: Bacteria > Bacillota > Clostridia > Lachnospirales > Lachnospiraceae > Chordicoccus. The sequence goes on along the minus strand of JAZRKZ010000376.1, from coordinate 866 downwards.
TTCTTGAAATACTGATTGATACTGTTCTTGTCAAGATACGTGCCGGTCCATGAGCTTGGGAAAAGAATGTCTCTGGGTTTGCCACACTTAAACCAGTATTCGGTCAGCAGATCGAGGTTGCGTTCAGAAAGAATCGTATATCGGTCTCTTCGGCTCTTGCTTTCGCGGACATGAATAGTTCTGTTGGTGCGGGATATATCATCATAATGAAGATGTACGACTTCCGACACTCTCAAGCCGGAAGAATACATGGTGGCGATAATCGCTTTGTGTTTAAGGTTAGGCGTATGATCAATAATGCTCTGTATTTCATCCCTTGACAGAACAGTAGGCAAAGAGCGGTCAAGCTTCATCCTGGGAATGTCCTCATCGTCCCAATTCATCTTCAGAATTCGTTTATAGAAGAAACGGATCGAAGCGTGATAATGGTTATAGGTCTGAGGTGATAGTCCACTGAGCCGTTTTTCTGTCAGGAATGCATCAACGTCATCCGTCGTGAGGGCAGAGACATCTTTATTCACAGTGCGCAGGAAGTAGTCTACGGAATTACAGTAAGCGTTGATAGTATTTTCTTTTAAGTTTCGCCTTTCCGCTTCGTTGCGGATCTGGGCAAAAATGTCTTCGTACATAAAAACCTCCTTGATAGTAGTGTCTGCAGATACAACTACCTATCCAGGAGGGGCATTGGCATCATAATTCCGATTGCGGAAGACGCCTGAAAGTGCTATTCTTTTCATAGGCAGTGGGGCTTTCCGTATTCAGTTGTTTGGTGTGGTAACTTAACAATACCGAATTACGAAAAGTATTTCCACTGCTTTTTATTTGTCAATAAAGTAAAACTGCGCCACAGCCTTGGCAGGCCATCG
>JAZRKZ010000375.1:0-3122 GCA_045646565.1 Lachnospiraceae bacterium | reverse complement strand
CTTTAAAGAATTGTGGAAATAGTATGACCGGTGATGCGTTTGCGAGAAATCGTGAATGCGCTCCGGTCAGTTTTGGTGTATAATGATTGTCATGTTAGTTGGCTGTGCCGGCCTCTGCGGCGGTGCGGCATATCGGTCCAGGCGAAAGACGCAAGGGAGGAAGAATATGTTAAAAGATCCGGTAAAGACAAAAGATGAGATTGTTCAGTGGATCCGTGATTATTTTGCTGCAAATGGTCCCACCTGCAGCGCCATCGTCGGCATCTCCGGCGGCAAGGATTCCAGTGTGACTGCGGCCCTGCTTGCTGAAGCGCTCGGCAAGGAGAGAGTCATCGGCGTCATGATGCCGAACGGCGTACAGAGCGATATCAGTGACTCACAGGAGATCGTTGACCTGCTCGGCATTCCGAGTGTGACGGTCAATATCAAGGACGGATTTGACGGTTTATTCGGCGCAATTAACGACGCGCTTCAGGCGGAGCAGCCCTGCGGTATCGAAAAGCTGTCCCGCGACTCGGAGATCAATCTGGCTCCGCGTCTTCGTATGAGCACGCTGTACGCGATCGGACAGGCCTGCCCGAACGGCGGACGAGTTGCCAACACCTGCAACCGCTCCGAGGACTATATCGGATATTCGACGAAGTTCGGCGATGCAGCAGGCGATTTCAGCCCGCTGTCCAACCTGCTCGTCCACGAAGTCATCCAGATCGGCGAGGTCCTCGGCATTCCGGAGCGGCTGACAAAGAAGGCTCCGAGCGACGGCCTGTCCGGCATGACGGATGAGGATAAGATCGGCTTCACCTACGCGGTGCTCGATCACTATGTGCTGACGGGCGAGTGCGAGGATGAGGAGACAAAGAAGAAAATTGACAGGATGCACAGGCTGAACCTGCACAAGCTGCAGCTGATGCCGGCCTACAAACCGGCGGAATAATATGACGCCTGACGCCGGGCAGCGTTGACGGACAGATAGTATGAGAGGTAAAAAAATACGGAGATTTATACCCAGACACGTAGGCAACAGGACGGTCCTCGGGACTCTTGACGCGATGCGGAGAGGAGATAATAATATGCATTGGTTGCTGCAGTCGAACTATGCGCATAACAGGATGGCGATCCGGACGCACCGGGATTCGATCAGAAAAGCGGATGGATTCGTTGAAGACCAGAACAACTACGGAAATATGAAGTTCGGGAAGGTGACGATGGCGTATGCGGGGTGCGAGGTATTTGCAACCGGCAACGCGCTGAGAAGCCTCACAGGCCGCCAGGTCAATTATCCGAAGCTCATTGAACGGTTCGAGAAGGACGGCATGGTCCTGCTCGGAGGTTTTGGGACAGCCCCGAAGGCGATCGCGGAGTTTTTTGAGGAGTGCGGGTATGAGGCGCAGATCGTCACGCAGAGAGAACGCTTCGACGAAGTCGCGGCGCAGTATCCCGTCGTGATCCTCACGATGTATAATGACAGTGAGGACATTACGAAAAAGGTCCATACGGTCTGCATTACGCACTCGAAAAAAGGGTACACGGCGCATAACGTTTATTGTGACGGAACGGTTGTCGGTCCTTATAAAACAATTGATGAGTTGATCGCCTCGATCAACGGCGGCCGGGCGAAGGGGATTTCTCTGATTGGAATCCTGTGACATGAGGGACAGTCGGAGTACAACTGCATGCCGGGTCTTGAAATATATCCGAGACGGAAGAATGTTCCGGAAATGGTCCTGCATTGTCTGATGGCGGGAAATCCATCAGCAGAATGTTCCGGAAATGGTCCTTAATTGTCTGATGAGGAGCGAAATAGAAATGATCAGCAGCATCAGCATTGACAGATTCGGAGATATCGATACCCTGGATCTGGATCTTGGAGAACTGAATCACGTAGAAAGAAGCAGCGGGGGTGACTCGCTGTTTCTTATGTTGCGTGCGATGAAACAGAGCTGTGTGCCGGGATACCTGCACGACTGGGAAGAAGACCGGTGGTCCTGCGGGAGCGGCTTTGGCGGCGGGAAGCTTGAGGTGAGAGGACGGCTGTTCGACGGGGGGACATTTGCCCGCTGCCTGTATAAGGAAAGCCTCTATTGCTCGTGCCGGGTGGAGTTCGTGCTCGAGAATCCGGAGAATCCTGTATGTGGGATAGTCAGCGCGAGTGGACCGCTGGGCAAGCCTGCCGGGATGAAAGGAAATGCTGAGACGTCTGCGTATGAAGAAATCACAGCTGAAAGCAGTGTGTCGACGACGAATGAACGTGGCATGACAGTGGGCAATGCGGCGTTGTCGGACAAAGTGTTCGCCGACAAAAAGCGGGCGGGTGCGGATGACTTCCGTGAACTCTGTCGGCTTTACGGCGAGAAGTTCAATGCCGTGAGAAGGTTTGTTGTGGGGGTGGAGGATACATTTGCACCCAGAAAGAACGACAATATCCTGTCGTACCAGATGATCAGCGTCCGGTGTGAGAGGGTGTGGGAAGCGGATATCCCGAGCTTCTATGAGCTGGTCCTCTATAAGAATGGGACGAATTATGAGCTTTATTGGGACGAGCTGCCCGATATCCGCGGCATGCGGCAGAACGGCAGGGCGAAGGGGTGCAATGTCCGGATGGATCATCTGCAAATCCAAAACATCGTGACGGACGGCGTACAGGACGGAGCCCGGTTCGAGGAGGTGCTTCCGAGTGTGGTGCTGCTGTCCGGGATCGCGGCCCGTCAGTTCGGGACGGTGAAGGTGCTGGACTTAGAAAATCGAAGTGTTAAAGAGAGTGTGGGAACGTATCCGACGGCGATTTTGGCCGGCACTGATCTGTCGGGCGGTGAGTTTGGGACCAGTACACCGGAGGGAAATTCGGGCAGCTGTGCGCCTATCGGAGTACCGGGTCCCTGCCGGTTCGTCGGTATCCATGGTCAGTATACAGAGGCAGTGCTGAGGACATACGCGGATGAAGGAACTCGGATCCCATGGCCTGATCCGAAGACAGGAGAGATTAGGCGTGGCTCTTTACAAGAAGCATTTGAGGCGTGGCGAAGAGAGCCCGGGGGGGCGGACGGCGACGCGGAAGTGCTGGCTGCTCTGGTGCAGGGGCTCATTCTTAGGACGGGCGAGACCCTGATCATCCGGGGCATGGA
>JAZRKZ010000374.1:0-6344 GCA_045646565.1 Lachnospiraceae bacterium | reverse complement strand
ACTTTTCATTGAGGTAGTTGACGTTCCGCGTAAAGAACGCTTTCCTTGCTTCGAACTTCTTTCTGTCATGGTCCCGGATGATATATTTCATCTTCGCCTCGTCGATGACCCCCTGCATATCCGTGAGCAGGTAAAAGCCCTCATACATCTCCGTATGCTCGGGTCTCTCCGCCGGCGGCAGAAGGCTGTTGAACTCCATCGCGACAAGAAGCGCGTTGATCATCATGTTCTTGGCGTCGCCCGGATGCACGCTCCTGCCGTGGACCGTAATTTCCGCACGGGCAGCGTTAAAGCACTCATACTCGATATATCCCAGCTTCCCGCCGTCGACCGTGTAAGCTTCCTTCGCGCCGAAGCGTTCCAGATCAAAGTATTTTGTCCCGCAGCCGATCTCCTCGTCGGATGTGAACGCAATCGTGATCGTCCTGTGCCGGACTTCAGGATGCTCCCGGTAATACTGTACCATGTTCATGATCTCCGCGATGCCGGCCTTGTCGTCGGCCCCGAGCAGCGTGGTCCCATCCGTGGCGATGAGCATCTCGCCGTGGTGGTTGGCAAGCTCCGGGAAATCCTCTTCTCTCAGGATCGGATCGTTTCCCTGATAGTTTTCAATGATGCGGGGCCTGACATTTGTCCCCGACGCCTGCGGAGAGGTGTCCATATGGGAGATAAATCCGAGACTATCGCCCTCGCCGTTTACCTTGGCATAGACATAACAATGCTCTCTGTCGTAAAAAATATCGTCCGCACCGAGATCCGCGAGCTCCAAAGCAAGCAGGCCCGCCAGATCATGCTGCTTCATCGTGCTGGGACTTGACAAGCTCTCCTCATCACTCTGCGTATCAATCTTCACATAGTTCAGGAATCTCTCAATAAGCTTTTCGTTCACAGTATACATTCCTCCGTTATCTCAAAGAAAAAGGGCGTCCTTTACATAGGACGCCCATGAGCGGAGAGGATGGGATTCGAACCCATGCGCCCGTTAGGACAAACGGTTTTCAAGACCGCCTCGTTATGACCGCTTCGATACCTCTCCATATAAACTGTCTGTGACAGCTAAATTATTATAACAAAGACCGCACGAAAAAGCAACCACCAAATTTATATCCGCAGGTCATCCGGCGTTGTAATCTTGATGTTCGCATAAGAGCCCTCGATGAGTTTGACTTTCGCGATCTTTGACGCCTCGACCACCATCGCGTCGTCGGTGATTCCCTTCATATCCGTATCGCGGATCAGCTCGTAGGCTGCCCGGATAATTGCATAGGAAAACACCTGAGGGGTCTGGATCGTCCAAACATATCTCCGGTCCGGCGTACTGGCGGCGTATCCGTTCTCATCCGCGATCTTGATCGTATCCTTGACCGGCATGCCTACCGCAATTGCCTGATATTCTTCGACAGCATCCGCACATCGCCGGATGATCGTCTCTGTAACGTAGGGTCTTGCTCCGTCGTGGATGAACACGTTGTCCGCTTCCGGACAGGCCAGAAGCCCCGCGTAGACAGAATCATAGCGCTCCGCCCCGCCATGCACGATTTTTTTGACCTTTTTAAAGTTCTCTTTCTGCACGATCTCCGTCCTCACAAAGTCTGCCCAGTCCGGAGCCACCACCAGAATGATCTCCTGGATCTCAGGACTCTGCTCAAATACCCGGACAGTCTTCGTGAGCACCATCTCGTTGTCAAGAGGAAGGAACTGCTTGGGTGTCGCCGATTTCATGCGCGAACCTGTACCGGCCGCCACAATAATTGCTGCATTCATATTAGACCTCCATCCAATATCTGTACATCTGGCGTCTATGCCGCTCCCCCTATTATTTTTCTCCCAGCGAAAGGCCCGGGACCGCATTGAGGTCCCACCCGCTTCTTGTTCCTGCCTTATATTCATGGAAGGCAGCTGCCCCGATCATGACTGCATTATCCGTGCAGTAGACCGGCGACGGGATGAACAGCCGAAGTCCCTCCGCATCGCACATCTTTCTCAGCCCTTCCCTGAGTCCGCTGTTCGATGCGACTCCGCCTGCCACCGCCACATCTGTAATGCCGAAATCCTTCGCCGCCGCCAGTGTGTGTTCACATATAACGTCGACGACCGATTTCTGGAAGCTTGCCGCGAGATCCGCGGGATTCACTTCCTCGTGTCTCATCTCCGCCTGGTTCAGATAATTCAGCACCGCGCTCTTCAGTCCGCTGAAGCTGAAATCGTACTCCGAACCGTTCACCCTGGCCTTGGTGAAGCGGATCGCATCCGGATTTCCCTCCTTAGAGATCTTATCGATCTTCGGTCCTCCCGGGTATCCGAGTCCGATCGCGCGGGCCACTTTATCAAATGCTTCGCCCGCCGCATCGTCCACCGTCCTGCCAAGTATCCTGAACTTTGCCCAGTCCTCGACGATGACGAGATGGGTATGACCGCCCGATACAATGAGACCAAGGTAGGGGGGCCTGAGTTCCGGGTGTTCGATGTAATTTGCAGAGATATGCCCCTCGATATGATGAACGCCGATGAGCGGTTTCTTCGCCGCCCAGGCGATCGCCTTGGCTTCCGCCACGCCGACGAGCAGGGCGCCCACAAGGCCGGGCCCATACGTCACCGCGATCGCGTCCGTATCCGCAAGCTTCATCCCCGCGTCGTCCAGAGCTTTCTGAATCACGTAATTGATTTTCTCAATGTGTGCGCGGGAAGCCAGCTCCGGCACGACGCCGCCGTAGACCGTATGCATATCGATCTGCGAGTAAATGACGTTCGAGAGCACCTCATGTCCGTCGCGGACGACTGCCGCAGCCGTCTCATCGCACGAGCTCTCTATAGCCAGTATATCTATATGTCCGTTCATTCCGAAATAAGTTCCTCTCTATTACGAAAAGTTCCCGCCTGTTGAAACGGCAGAAGCCGATATCAATCATACTTCTTTATTCATCCTCAAAGCATAGTGTGATCTCCTGACCGTCTCTGGCAGCGATCGCATCGGAAAAGATCTCCCGCACAGAGTCCATATAGGCGTCAGGTCTCACAAGCGACGGTGAAAAATGTGTGAGCCACATCATCCGCGGCTTTGCGCGTGCAGCGAGATGGGCCGCTTCCTGCATCGTCATATGCCGGTGCTCTCTCGCCTTCTGGTCCATGCCGGGTTCCCCGTACATGCCCTCGCAGATAAAGAGATCGGCTCCCGCCGCGTGCCCGGCAATCGATTCTGTCGGCCTCGTGTCTGTCGTGTAGACGACCTTCAGCCCTTTTCGCTCCTCACCGAGGACCATGTCCGGCGTAAAGGTCCTCCCCTCATATTCAATCGTCTGACCCTTCTGGAGAGGATTCCAGAACATAAGGGGAATGTCATGGGCGCGGGCCCGCTCCGCATCGAACCTGCCGATCCGGCGGATACTCACTTCATAGCCGTAACAGGTAATATTGTGACTGACCCGGAATGCCGTAATATCCATCCCCTCAATGTGGAAGGTCTGCTCATTTCCCTCGATCTCTACGACCTTCACATCGAACGGCAGCTCCGGCGCCAGCGTGCGCACAGCCGCGACCATTCTCGTCATTCCCTTTGGACCGATGATCGTGACCGGTTCCGTCCGGTCAGAGTTGCCCATTGTGAGCAGGAAGCCCGGCAGCCCCGCTATATGGTCCGCGTGAAAGTGCGTGATGAGGATCGTGCTGACCGGCTTAAAAGACCACCCTTTTTCCCTCAGCGCGATCTGCGTACCCTCGCCGCAGTCGATGAGCACACTCGCCCCGTTGTATCTTAAGAGGCACGATGTGACCCACCGCTTCGGCAGAGGCATCATTCCTCCGGTTCCAAGTAAACTGACATCCAGCATCTATGTCTCCATTCTTTTAAGCTGTAAAGTGCGGTATTTATCCTGACATAATACCAGATCGAATCTCCGCCGTCTCCGCGTCACAATTCCTGACGCAGAGTCATTGTGACGGCGTTCTCCACCGGTCCTGTATAATAGTTCCTGCGGATTCCGTCACGTGTAAATCCAATCTTTTCATACACATGGATCGCCGCCGCATTTGATTCCCTGACTTCAAGGTGTATGTCGGTGACTCCATATGTTTTCGCTCTTGCAAATATCTCCCTGAGCAGCCTTGTCCCGATCCCCTTATTTCTGGCTTTCTCACTCACCGTGACATTCAGCACATCCGCCTCGTAGGGCACCATGAGAAGTCCGACATAGCCGTAGATTTCCGGCCAGAAGAACTCATCTTCATCAGCTGCTTCGGGGTCGAATCCTTCCGGGAATTCATCCGAAGCGACGAGGAACAGGGCGTCTTCCCGCATCAGGTAGGTGAGAAGTCCATTCTCATCCCACGGCGTCAGCGAGCAGGCCCGCTCAAGTTCGGCCACCGGCGAGATATCGTCGAACTGCATCTCCCGTATGATCATGATGCGCCCTCTTCCCCGAGCTTTCTGGCCCGCTCCTGCTCTGCCTGAGATTTGCGCAGGTAGATCGGAGCGTGCTCCTCAGCCTTCACATATCTGCCCGCCGCGTAGAGGACCTGAGCAAGAGCGCCGACGGACGACGCCTTCTGTTTTCCGACATGGGCAGGGGCGTATATATACGGAACGCGAAGTCTTGCGCTCTCCTTCTCAATGACCGGAACGCCGTCGCCAAGGAAAATCACGCCGTCGGCCACAAGGGACGGTTCCATCTCGTTCAGCTCGTCGATGAGGTCCGCCGCCGCGATCGGCCGCTGGTCCCTGATCGTTACGAGCGCATGATTTTCAAACCGGTAGATCCCGTTGTAGACCTGCTGGCGCCGCGCGTCCATGCACGGTACGACCAGACCTTTCGCGTCGAACAGATTGTAGGCAAGACCCGCCAGTGTCGGCACCTCAATGATCGGGATTCCGAGCGCAAGCCCAAGACCCTTGGCCGTCGCCGAGCCAATGCGGAGACCGGTGAAAGATCCGGGTCCCGCCGCGACCGCGACCGCGTCCACTGTCGATGTGTCGAGACAGATCATCTTCGAGATCTCATCCAGCATGGGGAGCAGGGTCTGGCTGTGTGTCTTCTTATAATTGACGGTATATTCCGCCAGCAGTTCATTATCGGAAAGAACAGCGACCGAAGCGACAAGCCCCGAGCTGTCCAGTGCAATCAGTTTCATTGTATCTCCTTATCATGGCGTCATGATCACGCGGCTTTTGCGCCGCTTTTTGCCGGACAGACAAAGCTTCCTTCGTTCTCACTCGATCGTGATGCGCCTTATATCAAAACCTTTTTGAAGATCCTTCTCGATTCTGATATGGATCGTATTCCCTGGCAGGATCTCCTCGATGAATTCCGCCCACTCCACGATCGTCACGCCGCCCCCGAAGAAGCAGTCATCATAACCGATCTCCTCCATCTCATCAATATCCGAGATTCGGTATACGTCAAAATGATAGAACGGAAGCCTGCCTCCCATATAGCTCTGCACGATCGTAAATGTCGGGCTGGTGACAGGTTCTGTGATTCCGCATCCGGCGGCAACTCCCTTGGTAAAGACCGTCTTCCCGACGCCCAGATCGCCGCTCAGCGCTATGACCGTATCAGGCTTGGCGCTCTCGCCTATGGATCTGCCGAGATCAAATGTCTCCTCCTCGCTGTGCGTTTCAAACACCTGCATATATTTCCTCCTCACTAAACCACACCTATTCTAGTGTCTTTGGAGGGTAAAATCAACCACCACTTGAAACGGTGCCTATCTTTTCGTATAATATCTATCGCAAGTTCGAACAGGTTCAACTTCGCGCGCACTGCTTTCGTGACGCCGGATAAGATATTCCGGCGAAAGCTTATGCAGTATGTCGCGCACAGTCTGCATCGTAAGCATGCCTGCACATGCGGCATGCTGTCAGAAATCCACCAGGTCAAGGAGAAAAGAAATATGGCAAATCCGATTGTAACCATCAAAATGGGAGACGGCAGCGTAATGAAAGCGGAGCTCTATCCGGAAATCGCGCCGAATACTGTCAACAATTTCATCAGCCTCGTTTCTGCCGGCTTCTACAATGGTCTCATTTTCCACCGCGTCATCTCCGGCTTTATGATCCAGGGCGGATGCCCGGACGGCACCGGTATGGGCGGCCCGGGCTACAGAATCCCCGGCGAGTTTGCGATGAACGGTTTCCCGAATGCGCTGAATCACACGCCGGGCGTCCTCTCCATGGCGCGCGCGCAGCATCCGGATTCCGCGGGCAGCCAGTTCTTCATTATGCACAAAGCCGCGCCGTATCTCGACGGTCAGTACGCCGCCTTCGGCAAGATCATCGAGGGGATGGATGTTGTCAACAAGATCGCTTCCGTCCGCACGAACTTTTCAGATAAGCCGCTCGTCCCGCAGGT
>JAZRKZ010000373.1:0-13157 GCA_045646565.1 Lachnospiraceae bacterium | reverse complement strand
AAGCCCGCGTTGACCCAGCCTGTGTCCGCGGAACTCTTCTCGCGGAAGCTGGTCACAAAGCCATCTTCATGGATGTCCAGGTTCCCGAAACGGCTCGCCGGCTGAGCGCAGGTGATCGTGACAAGGCCGCCATGGGCCTTGTGGAAGTCGAGCAGCTCCGGAACATTGATGTCCGCGACGCCGTCGCCGTAGGTCAGCATGAACGGACCGTCCCCGAGATACTCCGCGACGCGCTTCACACGCCCGCCGGTCATCGTCCGAAGACCGGTGTCGACCAGCGTGACTTTCCACGGTTCAAGTGAATGATTATGCACGATCATCTGATTGTCCCCACGGGAGAAATCAAATGTAATATCGCTGTTGATGAGGTAATAATCCGCGAACCACTCCTTGATCAGGTGCTGCTTGTAGCCGCAGCAGATCACGAACTCGTTGAACCCGTAGTAGGAATACACTTTCATGATATGCCACAGGATCGGCTTCTCGCCGATCTCGATCATGGGCTTGGGTTTCAGATGACTCTCTTCACTGATGCGGGTTCCGAATCCGCCTGCAAGGATAACTACTTTCATAAAGACCTCATGCTACTAAATATCATTATTTCCGGGCGCGTTCCCGCAGCCCGTCTGCGTAAAGTCCGGCGCTCTCAGCACCGTTCGCTGCTCTATTTCCTGCTCCTTATGATATAGCGGATCAGCAGGATGATAAAAATGAGGAACAGAAGACCGACGCCGATACCGACGGCTCCGAACATCAGCCTGATCATCCGGACCTGCTGTTCAGCCGTTTTTTCCGCTTCCGACATAGTGTGAGAGCCCTGCGCAGGTCCGCTCTCTGTCCCGGAGCCGATGTCTTTTCCGGCATCCTTCCCGTCTGCCCCTTCCGCCTTCTCCTTCTCCTTCAGAGCTTCCTTCTCGGCGGCTTTGGCCGCTTCCTCCGCCGCTTTTGCCGCGTCGGCGAGAGCCTTTTCGTAAGCCACTTTATTCTCCTTTGTCAGTGTGACAAAACCCAGGGAACAGCCTCCATAGGAGTATGTCTGTCTGACCATTTCCTTCCCACCGGCACTGTACTCTTCGACGCTTTCCTGGCAGTCTGTAAGCTGCACCCCCTTCGGGACGACAATTCGGTTCCTTCCGCCCTCACAGTACTCTGCCGGCAGGACTTTGCACATCTCGAAATGATCGAAACCGTAATTGAGCAGCTGGACATTATCCATGGCCGCGCGGGGCGCGTCGACCGCATGCATGGTGACGCAGATCAGTGTAAAGCCATCCCGGCTGGCCGCGTTCACCAGCGTGCTGAGTGCCGAATCCGTGTAGCCGGTCTTTCCCCCGAGAAGGCCTGCATACTGAAAATCGGGGTTCGTGAGCAGCGGATCATGGTTCGTGATCGTGCGCTCTCCCCGCATATTCGTCGCCGGGATCGTGTAAACGGACGTGCCGATGACGCTCCTGAAATCAGACCGCTCGACAGCCGCCCGCATAATGAGCGCCATATCGTGGGCTGTTGTGACATGATTGGGATCGGGCATACCGCAGGCATTTGTAAAACGTGTGCCTGTGCAGCCAAGTTCGGCCGCCCGGGCGTTCATCATGGCGGCAAAGTTCTCGATCGACCCTCCGATGTATTCACCCATCTGGGTCGACATGTCATTTGCCGAAGCGAGCATCGTACCGTAGACGAGCTGCTCGAGCGTGAACACTTCCCCGACCTGCGTTCCCTGGTTGGCGCTGCCGCCCACTGCGTAGGCGACGCCGGTCTCAGTCATCGTGACCGGATCGGCCATATTGCCGTTCTCGAGGACAACAAGCGTCGTGAGGATCTTCGTAATGGAAGCGGGATACATCTGCTGATCCATGGATTTATTGAAAAGCACGGTCCCCGTCGCGGCGTCGATCAGAATGCCTGTTGTGGAATTGATATCCTCCGCCTGCGGCCATCCGGCGACTGCGTTCGTCGTGACAACTGCCGGATCGGCAGCCGCGCAGACAGGAATGGCTGAAAGCGGCACGAGGATGAGAACTGCCGTAAGGGCTGCCGCCAGCTTTATGCATATGCGTTTCATTGAATTCCTCCCGCATCCCCGTTCTCATTCTCGATCTTCTCGCCGAGTCCGCCCTCGATCGCGCCGACAAGCGCGTTCAGCGCTTCCTCCTCATCCGGGCCGGCGCAGACGATCTCTATTTCATCTCCGCACTTCACGCACGCAGCCAGAACAGACAGAACGCTCTTGGCGTTGGCTGTCGTGTTCCCGAAAGTAACTGTGATCGTGCTCTTATATTTCACGGCCTCCTTGCAGAAACTTGCTGCAGGTTTCAGATGAAGTCCGGAGGGATTTTTGACTGCTATCCTTTTACTGATCATTTTGATACTCCCTTATCTTTCAAATGCAGCCGGCGGCCATCCTAAAGTGGTATGGCCCGGGCCGGATGCCCGCTCTGCGCCGCGGAGCGGGATACTTTATTCGCTGCTCAACTGGCTCAGCATCACGCCGATCATAACATCCTCGACGAGACTGCAGCCATCAGGCAGTTTCACCGTGAGCGGAACTTTCTGCCTGCCGATCATGAGGCCGCTCAGATCGACCTCCATGTCGATATCAGCTGCACTGAGTCCTGCCAGTACGTCGGCCGATCCCCTGATCTTGATTTCAAGACTGCTTGAGTCGAACACACAGTTATAGCCATCGGCCAGACCGACCAGATTAATGTTTTTCGTCTCGACTGTGAGCGACCGGCTGTTCTCGGGCAGGATCTGCACGCTCACGACAGCCGTGTTACTGACCTGCGACGCCAGTTTAAGTCCGGCAGGCAGCGCGTCCCGAATATCGATCTTGACACTGACATCCGACGAGTAATCTGTCACGTCGACGAGTCCGGATTCGGAAGATATCGTGATCACATTGCCGTTTTGTTCAAGTTCATCCAGGACAGCGCGGCTGCCGACAACAGACAGGGTCGAAGGCGTGACGGCGATATTGCCGACAGAATAACCGGACGCCGGCTCTCCGCTCGTCTCGACCCGAAGAGTAACGCCGGACCGGACTGCGTAGACCGTGACATGGACTGTCATCTCCTCCTCGTTGACGCTCATCGACAGATAGGACATCTGTGTATCTGTGATTTCTTCGCCGTTCTTATCGGTGATGCTGACAGAAGGCTGTATATCCATATCTCTGCGAATGCCGCTGACATTGACGACAGCATTGACCCGCTCGATCTTATCAATCAGTGTACCCGGACCGCGGATCGTCATCGTCTCCGGTTCGACCGTTATTTCACCGACTTCGAAACCATTTGCCGGTGTCGTCCCCGCTTCCGTCGCATTGATGACAAAGTCCTTGCTGACCATCTCCTCGATATCGATGTTGATGTTCCGCGGAGACGCCGTCAGATTCTCGGACGAGATGACCGGGCAGTCCACCGTGAGAGGGACCATGACCGGGTCTGTCTCCAGGCTGATGATCTGCGTGAGGTCGGCCGTCACATTAAAGCGGGCGGCAGTCAGCGCCTCCACCGTGGACCGGTTCCCCCTGACCGTCACTGCGATCGTGTCGTAGCCGTCCGAGATCTTATAAGACAGTCCCATACTCTCAATATACGATGTATTGACAACGTTCACCGGCACGTCATAGACAATACGTGTGACGACCGGATCGTTGATATTCATAATAATAAGCCAGATAATGACCGCGCCGGCCAGAGACCCCGCCTTCAGCGTCGTATTCTGGAACAGCTGCAGTTTAGCGATCCATTCTTTCATTGGTCCCTCCTGCTCTTCCAGATGCGGAATTTCTTCTCGTCACCCTCATTCATCTTATCCTTCTGGACCATATGGAGCTGCTCGCGCAGATTGCTGGTCATGACGCCGGTATACAGCCTGCCCATGTAAGCGTACGAGATCCTTCCGGTCTCCTCGGAGACGATGATCGTGAAGCTGTCGCTGACCTCGCTGATGCCGACGCCTGCCCTGTGCCTTGTTCCGTACTTCTTGCTGATCGTCACGTTCTCGGAAAGCGGCAGGTAACAGGTCGCGGCGACGATCCGTTCTCCGCGCATAATAACAGCGCCGTCGTGAAGCGGCGTGTTGTGTTCGAATATGTTGGTGATGAGCTGACTGGAGACAATAGAATCGAGCATAATGCCGGTGTTGATGTACTCCGTGAGAAGAATATTCTGCTCAATGACGATCAGAGCTCCCGTCCGGGACTCCGCCATCTCGTTGACGGCGCGGATGACCTCATTGATAAAGAAATCCGAGAAACGGTCCTCGTTGTTCTGCTGCGAATCGAACGGTAAAATCGACTTCAGATAATTCCGCTTACCAAGAGATTCCAGAGCCTTGCGGAGCTCAGGCTGAAAAATAATAACGAGGGCCATGAGGGCGATGGACGCAAGCCTCGATGTGATGAACAGGATGGTCGAAAGCTGCAGCATCCATGCAAATACAATAAAGACCACGACGATAACGATACCCCGAAGAAGAGTATACGCGCGCGTCCGCTGGATCCAGTCCATGAAGAAGTACAGAAGGACTGCCAGGATCAGGATCTCCAGCACATCATTCATTTGAATTCTCGGCAGATACAGGCCGGACATAAAACCGGTGATCTGTTGCATAAATGCAGACAATGCGTATCCTCCTTCCCTGATAGTTTAAAGTTCGGTCCGACGGGTCGCCGCCGTTCCATCCGGTATCCCGCCATGAGACGATAACGGCCCTTTTCGTCTCTACAGATCTCTCAGGGAATCTTCCAGTTTTTTCTCAAAATCGATATCTTCAACGCCCGGCAGCGATACCTGCGGAATGTCGGACTCGACCGGGATATCCGTTCCGGTCTGATCGTTCTGGTAGACCGGGAGCTTTCTCTTATAGGCATAGGCCTTCGGGATCGCCTTGACATAGTAGTAGTACTCGTCGTCCTCGAATTCCACTCTTTCCGTCCTCCGATAGTCGAGCGACAGGAAGAAGAAATTGAGGATCAGGGCGACCAGTGCGGCAGCGACCGCGCCGATGACTGTGGATACAGTATCAAATGTCGTCTGCACGACAACGTTTCCAAGCAGAATAAAGAATACATAGACAGCGGCGCCGACAATGATCGCGGCTTCGAACGCGAAATCAAATCCGAGCCTTCTCACCGCGTAAACGATGATGACAACGCCGGCCAGCGCGAAAATGTTGATGACGATCGAACTGTCGGAGACGATACCCCCGAGCAGAACGGTAAGGCGTTCCACATACTCCGTCTGCTCCAGCTTGGAGAGAGCTTCCGCGCCCGTGACCAGCGACTCCAGCGTATAGTATACAATACAGCCGGAGACGATCGACAGGAACGATGCGGGAGTCTTGCGAAGACCGTAGCTGATCGGGACGAGGGCCGGAAGTCCGAAATACATGGCGATCGGCATAAAGATGAACGCCAGAGAATCATCCGGCACAAAGCGCAGGAAGAGACACAGAAGAACAATGAGTATGACCGCTGTGACAACGCCCGCGTCGAGGCCGATCCCAAAAGCGTGCCCGACAATAAAGCAGCCGCATACGATCGGTATGATCCTGATCGGGAGGATCGAGCAGAGCAGGGACACGACTATGATCACGAATACATTGGAGAACAATCCGGTATCCGAAAAACAGCTGCGAATCCAGAAGAGACATAAAAGGGCAAGCGCCGCCTTGAACACGATATCCACATAAATCGTATATGTGGCATACACCTCTCTGATTTTTTCCTTGAACTCAAGTAACGTAGTCATAAGTTATCCCCTTACTTTTTACTTACTAAAACTTCCCGCACCGCAGTGCATGAAAGCGCCTCATCGACATTTTACTTAGCAATTCCATATAAGCTCACTGCATGCGGGAAAGTTTCTCCAGCGCGGTCAGATAGTCTTTCACGTTCCGCTTTGCCCGGTTGTATCTTATCACGGACGAGATATACACCGCGGCTATGTAGATTCCGATCAGGATGAGATACCCGATCAGGATCCACGAGAACAGCACTTTGAGGTTCATCGAATCGATATTGTCGAGCAGGAACTCCACGTTCCCCGCCACAATAAGGCCAAGAAGGAGACCATAGCCGAGCGTTGTAAGGATCCACGTCTTGATCAGCTGCAGCGCCGTATAATCGGTGCGATAGTACTTCCGGATCCGGAAATCCTCCGCCCCCTCCCCGTTTTCATATCTTGCCAGTCTCATCATGAGACGGACACGTTCCTGATCGATCATAACGCCTCCCGTCATCTCCCGAAAGTAACCGCAAAGTGCGGATACATCTAATTTTGTGCATCACGAAAAAATCTCTTTTCAGCACAGAGTTACTAGTATGATATCATGAAACCGGCGCCAATGCAAACCGCAAGGAAGTATATTTCACTGATTCCTGCCTGCCTGAGAACGTCGGCGGCAGCGTCGATCGTGGTCCCCGTCGTGTAAATATCGTCGATAAGGACCGCGCTGCGCACGCCTTCCGCGCTTCCCTGCGCTGCAAATGCAAGCATCATGTTCCGAACTCTCATCTTTGCGGAGAGTTCTTTCATCCGCCCGGTCATCGCCGTCCTCCGCAGTATATCCTGCCTGACCGGAACGCCGCACCTTTCGGAGAGCGCCTCCGCGATGACCGCCGCCTGATTGTAGCCTCTCTCCCGCTCCCTCAGGGGGTGCAGCGGTATCGGGATCAGGCAGTCCGGATCCCAAAGGGCAAGCTCGCTCCTTGCATGTTCATAGAGCAGCTCCCCGAAGATCCTCCCGTACTCTTTTCTTCCTTTATACTTAAAATCCGACATGGCCCTGCGCATCGTCTCATCATAGATAAAGACGCCGAGGCCGCGGTCGTACAGGTGGTCCGTCCTGGTACAGTCCGGGCAGAGTTTCTCGAAATCCTCTATGGGCTTCCCGCACTTCTGACACCGTTTCGTCTCAATGAGCGGCAGCTTCTTTCTGCATTCAGGACAGATCCTTCTGCCGAACGGAGCCGGCTGACCGCAGACCGGGCACCGCGGCGGATACATGAGGTCAAGGGCCGTATCCGCAGCGCGCGCAAGCAGCTGCCCGACCCGTCTTCCTTCATCTTTCAAATGCGCACTCCTTTTTTAAGCTGTCAATTGAATTTTGAGATACCCGGCTGGTTTAGTTTTAAAACTATTTTCCCGGGTCTTCGGTTTTTAGTTTATTTCCAGGATCCGCTCGGTGAGAGAAGTGAAGCGCTCCTTCTGGCGCACATTTCCGATCATGCCGCGGACTGTGTCCTCGCTGCCGAGGATCATCACGCACTTACGGGCTCTCGTCACCGCCGTGTAGAGCAGATTCCGGTTAAAGAGCATGCGCGGGCCAGACAGCAGGGGCAGTATGACGGCGGGATATTCGCTGCCCTGCGACTTGTGGATCGTGACCGCATAGGCAAGCTCCAGTTCCTCGAGATTTCCGTAGGGATAATCGACATATCTGCCGTCGTCGAACTCGATGAGGATCGTCTGGGCGAAATCATTGATCTCGCGGATGATCCCCATATCTCCGTTGAAGATGCCCTCTCCGATCCGGACGGCGATCCCGTATTTTCCGCGGATCTCCCAGGACATCTGATAATTGTTCCTTATCTGCATGACTTTATCGCCGACCCGGAACTTCCCGTCGCCGAATGCCTTCTCCGCCTTGCCGTCCTCAGGAGGATTCAGGTATTCCTGAAGGATCCGGTTCAGCCGCTCTACGCCGAGAAGGCCCTTGCGCATGGGCGTCAGCACCTGAATATCAAAGGGCTGCGCGTCGACGTATTTCGGAAGCTTATCACGGACAAGCTCTATTATGTTGCTGATAATGAGGTTCGTATCCGACCGGCTGAGGAAGAGGAACTCCCTGCTCTTTGTTGTCAGGGGGATCTGTTCCCCGTGGTTGATCCGGTGCGCGTTCACGATGATATCCGAGTTCTGGGCCTGACGGAAGATCCGGGTGAGCCGCACGCTCGGAAAGACATCCGCTTTCAGCATGTCCGCAAGGACTGCGCCGGGTCCGACAGACGGCAGCTGATCGACGTCGCCGACCAGAATGAGCCTCGTCCCCGCAGGGATGGCGGACAGCAGCGCATGCATGAGAAAAATGTCGACCATCGACATCTCGTCAATGATAATGACGTCTGTCTCGAGCGGATTCTGTTCATTCTTTTCAAATCTGGCCGTCTCCCTCGATTCATCGTCCGGCGCCGAGGATACCTCGAGCAGACGGTGGATCGTGGAGGCTTCGTAACCGGTCGTCTCCGTCATGCGTTTGGCCGCGCGGCCCGTGGGGGCTGCCAGCCTGACGTCGAGATTCTCGGAGGCAAAATAACGCAGCATCTCGTTGATCGTCGTCGTTTTTCCGGTCCCTGGTCCGCCGGTCACTATAAGGAGACCGTTTTTGGCGGCACAAAAGATTGCCTTCTCCTGCTCCTCCTCGAGCACGATCCCGCTTTTTTTGCGTATCTTTTCCATACGGGAGCGGATGCCGGCGTCGTCTTCGGAGATGCAGATATTGAGATCGTGGAGCATCCTCGCCGTGTTCAGTTCAAGATAATAGTAGCGGGCGAGATACACGATCTTCCGCTTTGATGATTCTGTGGGCGGCATCGTCGGATCATCGCTGAAGAAATCCTCACCGAAAAAGTCTTCCGGATCGTCTTCCGGGTAGGAGCAGTCTTCATCCGATGTTTCCCTCGTGTCATCTGCATGGTCGCGAATGATGATCTTTCTTTCAATCGCCAGCGCGCTCAGCTGGTGCTCCACCTCCGCGTCCGATACGCCGAGCATGTCCGCGCACCTCGCAGTCAGGTGCCAGGCCGGGAGATAGACACTTCCCTCTCCCGCTGCCAGACCCAGCTCATACAGGATCCCGCACCGTATCCGGTAGGCGGAATCGGCGGCGATACCGATCCTGGCGGCGATACTGTCCGCCGTCTTAAAGCCGACGCCGCTTATATCCTCCGCCAGCCGGTAGGGATTCTCCCGCAGGATCTGGTACATTTCCTCACCGTACTCGTGATAGATCCTGACTCCCAGCGACAGAGATATACCGTATTTCTGGAGAAAGAGCATGGCGGACCGCTGCGCTCTCTGACCGTCGAACTGCTCCGCGATCTCCCGGGCCTTGCGGATACTGATACCTTTCACCTCCGCAAGCCGCTCCGGCTCCGTCTCCATGATCCGCAGCGTATCGTCCCCGAATTTCTTCACGATCCGGGCCGACAGGGCCATGCCGATTCCTTTGATCGCCCCGGATCCCAGATATCGCTCGATGGCTTCCCTATCCTCCGGCTCCCGAATCTCGAATCGATCGACCTTGAACTGCTCGCCGTAGGAAGCGTGGGATGTATACCTGCCGAAGGCTTCGATCGACTCACCCTCGTTTATGACCTGAAAAAAGCCGACTAATGTCAGCTTTTTCCCGTCTGCGATGAGACTCAATACCGTATATCCGTTTTCTTCATTCCGAAAAATGATATGGTCAACAATACCCTTAACTGATTCTTCCTGCATTTATTTCTCCATGAGACCGTGACCGGCGTGCACACTATCCTGCCGGTCCCTGCTGCTTTATCGCTCCATGCGGCTTAGCTGCTCGATTTTCTCCGTGTAGAGACCGCAGCCTTCAGCGACCGCGTACTCCGGATTCTCCGCCGTCATGGCGTTAATGCCGGTCCGGTCTTCGATCAGTTCTTCGAAACCTGTGAGTCTGGCTCCGCCGCCCGTCAGGACGATACCGCGCTCTACGATATCCGCCGACAGTTCCGGCGGCGTTTTCTCGAGAACGCCGTGGATCGTCTCGACGATCTCCGTCGCCGATTCCCCGCAGGCCTGGCGGACCTCCTCCGACGTGATGGAAATCGTGCGCGGAAGTCCGGTGATGACATTCCGGCCCGTGATCTGCATGGACTCGGAATTCGGCCGGCTCGTTACCGTCCCGATCCTGATCTTGATCTCCTCCGCCAGTCCCTCGCCGATAAAGAGACTGTGGTTCCTGCGCACATAGCGCGCAATCGCTTCGCTGAATGTATCCCCGCCGACCCGGACGGTGCTCAGGATGACCGGAGCTCCGAGGGAGATGACCGCAACGTCTGTCGTCGCAGCCCCGATGTCCGCGATGAGATTGCCGACCGGCTTTGTGATGTCGATGCCCGCACCGATGGCAGCGGCCACCGTCTCGGCGACGATCGTGACTTCTCTGGCTCCCGCCTGATAAGCGGCCTCCTCGACAGCCCTCTTTTCGACTTCAGTGACGCCGCTCGGCACACAGATGCTGATGTAGGGCTTGCGGAAAGCGCGGCGGCCGAGCGCCCGCTGGATAAAATGCCGGAGCAGTCTCTCCGTGACCGAGTAATCGGAGATGACCCCGGCCTTGAGCGGGCGGATCGCGACGACGGTGCCCGGCGTGCGCTCAATGAGCTGGCGGGCTTCCTCACCGAAGGCGAGGATCTTGTCCGCATCCTTGTCATAGGCGACGACTGTCGGCTCACTCATGACGATCCCTTTTCCCTTTGTATAGACCACCGTATTGGATGATCCCATATCAATGCCGATATCTGTAACAGGCATACTTCATTCCTCCTCAGCTGCCTTCTTCATGCTCTTTCAGGTCCTTCTGTGACAGTTCTTCCGGCTGCCTTTTCAAGTTCTTTCTTAATATATTTCCCGGTGTAGGAAGCTTCACACGCCGCGATCTCCTCCGGCGTTCCGCAGGCGACAACGCTGCCTCCCCGGTCGCCGCCCTCGGGGCCGAGGTCGATGATGTAGTCCGCGGTCTTTATAACGTCGAGATTATGTTCGATCACGACGACTGTGTTGCCGTCCTCCGTGAAGCGCTGCAGTATGTCGACCAGCTTGTGGACGTCGGCAAAATGCAGACCGGTAGTCGGTTCATCTAATATGTAGATTGTCTTACCCGTCGAGCGCTTGGACAGCTCGGTGGCCAGCTTGATCCGCTGGGCTTCGCCGCCGGAGAGCTCGGTGGACGGCTGTCCGAGACGGATATAGGACAGACCGACATCATAGAGCGTCTGGATCTTGTTGCGGATCCGCGGCAGATTCTCAAAGAATTCAAGGGCTTCCTCGACGGTCATGTTGAGAACGTCGTAAATGTTCTTCCCCTTGTATTTCACCTCGAGAGTCTCGCGGTTGTAGCGCTTTCCGTGACACACTTCGCACGGGACATAAACGTCCGGCAGGAAGTGCATTTCAATCTTTACGATACCGTCGCCCTGGCATGCTTCGCAGCGGCCGCCCTTCACATTAAAAGAGAACCGGCCCTTCTTGTAGCCGCGGACTTTGGCGTCTGTCGTTCCCGCGAAGAGATCACGGATCATATCGAAAACGCCCGTGTAGGTCGCCGGGTTGGACCGCGGCGTGCGGCCGATCGGCGACTGGTCGATATTGATGACCTTGTCGAGCATTTCGATGCCGATCATTTCCCTGTGTCTGGCCGGATTCTCGTGAGCCCGGTTAAGGTCGCGGGCCAGTCGTTTGTAGAGAATCTCATTGACGAGCGAGCTCTTACCGGAGCCCGATACGCCGGTGACGCAGGTGAAGACGCCGAGCGGAATATCGACATCGAGACCTTTCAGGTTATTGACATACGCGCCGCGCACCTTGAGCCAGCCTTTTATCCCGCGCCGCACTGCCGGGACGGGAACGAACTTCTCGCCCTTCAGGTACTGGCCGGTGACGGACTCCGGACACGCAACGATATCCTCCACAGTTCCGATCGCGACAAGTTTTCCGCCATGCTCTCCGGCTCCGGGGCCGATATCCACGATGCAGTCCGCGGCGCGCATGGTGTCCTCGTCGTGCTCGACGACGATCAGGGAATTTCCGAGATCGCGCAGATTTTTCAGTGTCGAAAGCAGTTTGTCATTATCCCTCTGATGCAGGCCGATACTCGGCTCATCCAGGATGTAGGCGACGCCGACAAGGCCCGAGCCGATCTGCGTCGCAAGGCGGATGCGCTGGGCTTCGCCGCCGGACAAAGTCCCGGTCGCGCGCGACAAAGTGAGATAGTCAAGTCCGACATCCCGAAGGAAAGAGACGCGGGAGATGATTTCCTTCAGGATCTGCCGTCCGATCGACATCTGCGTCTCGTTCAGCTCCAGCTTCTCAAAAAAGCCAAGCAGCCTGGTGACTGAATAGTCGGTCACCTGCGTGATATTCCTGTCGCCAACCGTGACAGCGAGCGCCGACGGCTTGAGTCTTTGACCGCCGCAGGCGTTGCACGGGGATATTTGCATATATTTTTCGTACTCTCCCTTGGACCAGTCGGATCCGGTCTCGCGGTATCTGCGGTTCAGATTCTCAATGAGGCCTTCAAACGCCACGTCATAGACGCCGGTGCCTCTCTGCCCCGTATAGCGGACTTTAACGATCTCGCCTTCGGTTCCGTAGGCCAGGATCTTCTTTATTTTCGCCGGATATTTCTCCCACGGCGTATCAAGGTCGAACCCGTAGGTCTCAGCCAGGGCGACGAGAGTGGCGTTCGTGAAGGAGCCGCCGTCATTTGCACTCTGCCAGCCCATGGCAGCGATCGCACCCTCGTTGATCGAGAGTTTCTTGTTCGGCACGATGAGATCCATATCGAACTCCATCTTATAGCCGAGACCGGCGCAGACCGGGCACGCGCCGAACGGGTTGTTGAAGGAGAAGCTTCTCGGCTCGATCTCCTCGATGCTGATCCCGCAGTCGGGGCATGCAAATGAAGAACTCAGCGTCAGCGCACTCCCATCCATGGTATCGACCATGCACAGGCCTTCCGCAAGTCCCAGTACTGTCTCGATCGAGTCCGCGAGTCTTTTCTCGATGCCCGGCTTGACGACCAGACGGTCGACAACGATCTCAATATTATGCTTGATGTTCTTGTCCAGGGAAATTTCCTCTGAGAGGTCGTAAAGGTTCCCGTCGACCATGACGCGGACGTAGCCGCTTCTCCTTGCCTGCTCGAAGATTTTCTCGTGGCGGCCCTTCCGTCCGCGCACGACAGGGGCGAGGAGCTGGATCCGGCTCTTTTCCGGAAGTTCCATGATCTTATCGACCATCTGATCGACGGTCTGCTTTTCGATGACGCGCCCGCAGTTCGGGCAGTGGGGAATGCCGATCCTCGCGTAGAGAAGGCGCAGATAATCGTAAACTTCCGTGACCGTA
>JAZRKZ010000372.1:0-3587 GCA_045646565.1 Lachnospiraceae bacterium | reverse complement strand
TATTTTCGGTGATTTCAGCGCCGCCGAGGAGCCGGGCGAGCTCATCGGCGGACTCCCGGTCATCAAGGGCCTCGATACGGGTCACCGCGCTCCCGCTGACCACTTCCTTTGTGATCCCGTAGTGCGTATCCGCCATCGCGGCGATCTGGGGCAGATGCGTGATGCAGAGCACCTGCCGGCCTCCGGAGATGACGGCCATTTTCTCGGCGACCTTCTGTGCCGTGCGCCCGGAAATACCGGTATCCACCTCGTCGAAGATGAGCGTGCCTGTCCGGTCGCCGGATGCGAACATCGTCTTTATGCCGAGCATGATCCTTGAAAGTTCGCCGCCCGAGACGACATTCTGCAGGACCCGTCTCTCCTCCCCGGGATTCGTGGCGATCATGTAGTCGATGCGGTCGCGGCCATTTGCAGAAAAAGCAGACGGTTCGTTGAAACGGATCGCAAAATCGGACTTCGCGAAATTGAGATCCTTAAGCTGCTCCATGACGCCCGCCGAAAAGTTTTCGGCAGTCTTTTTGCGCAGGTCGGTGAGAGCATCGCTGGCGGAAATGAGCGCTTTTTCGGCGGCTTTAAATCTCTTTTCGAGTTCCGCCCGCTCCTCCTCATAGTTCTCGATCGCGGCAAGATGCGCTTTCTTCTCCTCGAGAACCGCCAGGACAGCATCGACTGTGCGCCCGTATTTGGACTTCAGATGATTGACGAGATCCAGTCTGGCTTCCGTCTCCGCAAAGGCCTCGTCCGCGAATTCAAGACCTTCCAGATAGTCTGAAAGGCTGCGGTTGAAATCATTCAGCAGGTCGTCGACGGAGGAGAGCATGCCAAGGAGTTCATCCACGTCGCTGTCATAGGAGGATACGCCCTCCAGATAACGGATCGCCCGCCCGATGCTCTCGCCCGCGCTGTCCTGACTGTCGTAGCCGGTCAGGTCATGGGCCGAGCCGACGGCAAGGGCGATCTTTTTGGAGTTGGCCAGCTTCCGGTAGGTCTTCTCCAGCTGTTCATCCTCACCCGGCGTAAGCTGCGCCGACTCGATCTCATTCACTTCGAACTCAAGGAAGGACTTCTGCCGGTTCCGTTCCTCCTCGCTCATCTCCTCGCTGTCAAGCTTTTTCCTGAGGGCGCTGTATGTCCCGTATGCGGCGGCGACCTCCGCCTTTGCGGCAGCGATTTCCTGCCGTCCGTAGGCGTCCAGAAGAGCGAGCTGATGCTCGCTCCGAAGAAGCTTCTGATGCTCGCTCTGGCCGTGTATATCAAGGAGCAGCATGGCGCACTCGCGCACTTCTCCTACCGGTCTTGTCTCCCCGTTGATCCGGAAAATGCTCCTCGTCCCCTTCATCTTTCTCGAGATGAGGATCACGCCCTCCTCCGGGTCAATGTCCATCTCGCGGAGCCTTGACAGCGTCTCCGCATCCTCCACTTCGAACAGCAGCTCCACAAGGCCATAGTCCGCATCCTCGCGCACAAGGCTTCGCTGCGCCCTGCCGCCGAGCGCAAGATTCACGGAGTCGATGATGATCGACTTTCCCGCGCCGGTCTCGCCGGTCAATATATTAAGCCCCTCCGCGAAGTCGATATCGATTTCACGGATAAGGGCAAGATTCTTAATGTGCAGATTTCTCAGCATTTTATTCACCTGATCTGTTTAGTTAAAATTTCCGCGCCGGAAGATCCGGCGCAAAAATGAATGAAAGCTTTAGGAAGGCGCTGTCTTCCGGCGCCTTTACGACGACATACTGCGAAGTTTCTTTATGATCTTCGCGGCGCTGTCCGGGTCCCTGATCACGACCATGACCGTATCGTCGCCGGCGATACAGCCGAGCACTTCTTTCCAGTCAAGGCTGTCGATGGCAGCCCCCGCCGCCATCGCCATACCGGACACAGTGTGGATCACGATGATATTTCCCGCGTGATCGGCGGATACGAAGGCATCATGGAGAACACGCTTGTACCGAAGACTCAGTTCTTCATTGCCGCCACCGCCGAGCGCATAGCGGCTCCTTCCGTCGCTCTCCGTGATCTTCCGCAGCTGCAGCTGCCGTATGTCCCTTGAGACAGTTGCCTGTGTGACGGCAAAGCCCTTCTCATTCAGCTTTTCAGCCAGCTCCTCCTGCGTTTCGATATGATAGCGCTCGATCAGCTGAAGGATCTCTTCATGTCTCGCATTCTTCATATCACGAACCCGCCATCTTCTGGCGCAGGACCTCGAGGAAGCTGACGCCGTTTATCTTTATGATCTTTGTGCTCTTATCCGCCTGCTCGACGACGACCCGGTCGCCGCTCGACACGGTGATGTAGGCGTCTCCGTCGAAGGATACATTGGCCTCCGCCGCGCCCGGATCATGTCCCTGGCCGATTTCGACAGAGATCTTGTCGGTATTCTGGACAATAATGCTCCTGGCGATCAGCGTATGCGGTGAGATCGGCGTCATGAGGATGGTCTTAACTTCCGGGGAGACGATCGGGCCTCCGCAGGAGAGACTGTAACCTGTCGACCCTGTCGCCGTGGACAGGATGATACCGTCCGCATTGTAGGAGTTCAGGTATTCGTCATTGATATAATTCATAAAGGACACGACGCGCAGGCGGCCCTGCCTTAAGATAACGACATCATTGAGGGCATAGTCCGACGCGATGATTTCACCGTTGTGATAGACAGTCCCGTGAAGCATCATTCTCTCCTCGATCACGTAGGTGTCATTAAGAAGATGGTCCAGGGCGGAATAGACATCCCGTCTGTCGACTTCGGCGAGATAACCGAGCGTGCCGAGGTTTATTCCGATCAGAGGAATCCCTAAGTCCAGCACCTTTTTGGCAGCCCGAAGAAGCGTTCCGTCTCCGCCGAGAACGATCACGCATTCCGTGTCCTCAAAGATATCCGTGCCGTCGACAGAATAGTAACAGTCCGCCCCCTTATCCGTCAGGTAGTCGCCGACCTTCTTGCTGAAGTTCCCTCTTTTGTCCTTATCAGAGTTCCTGAGAATCACAAATTTCTTCATAGTCTACATCCTCCGCATTCCACTCGAGCGTCATTACGCATGGCGTCGTCTTTATGTGTGGTCCAGCGCGCCGTGCGCGGCTTCGACCGCTGCGTCCACATCCAGCTGATATCTGACGGCATCGGCGCAGTCGCCCTTGCCGAGATACAGCAGGTATTCGATATTTCCCTCAGGTCCCTTGATCGGCGAATAATCGAGGCCGAGCGGCGTGAAGCCGATCAACTCGGCGTAGTCACGCACTTTCACAATGACCTCTCTGTGCACACTCTCATCCCGCACAACGCCGTGTTTGCCGACCTTTTCGCGGCCAGCCTCGAACTGAGGCTTGATGAGACATACGATCCGCCCGTTTTCGGTCAGCAGCTCCTTCACGGGGCCGAGGACCTTGACAAGAGAGATAAAACTCACGTCAATGCTCGAAAAATCAGCTGCGACGCCGATATCCTCCGGCACGACATACCGGATATTCGTCTTCTCCATACAGGTGACCCGGGGATCGTTCCGGAGCTTCCAGTCGAGCTGCCCTCTTCCGACATCGATCGCGAACACATGCTTTGCGCCGTTCTGCAGCATAAGTCGGATCGTAGC
>JAZRKZ010000371.1:0-9210 GCA_045646565.1 Lachnospiraceae bacterium | reverse complement strand
TGTCTCTGAGCAAATGCTCTCCTCCTCCAAGATCCAGACCGAATCCCTGCTCAAACTGCAGGACAGTGTGACGAGGACGCTCACGGAGTCGATGGACCGGCTGCAGTCGTCAAATGAAGAAAAGCTTGACCAGATCCGCGGCGTCGTCGATGAGAAGCTTGACAAGACGCTGAACGAGCGTCTGGACACCAACTTTAAGATGGTCGGAGACCAGCTGGGGCTGCTGTATAAGTCGCTCGGCGAGCTGCAGTCGCTGTCCAGCGGCGTCAGCGATCTGAACCGTACTTTGTCAAATGTCAAGACGCGCGGCGTCTGGGGCGAAGTCCAGCTGGGCCGCATTCTTGAACAGACGATGACGAGAGCCCAGTACGCCGAGAATGTCGCGACGAAGAGAAATTCGGACGACCGGGTGGAGTACGCCATTCTGTTCCCGGCTCAGGATGGGAGCGGGGAGAAGGTCTATCTGCCGATCGACGCCAAATTCCCGTCCGACATATATAACAGGATCATCGAGGCCGGAGAGAAAGGGAACGCGAAAGCAGTGGGCGCTGTGAAACAGGAACTTCGCGGCAGGATCATCGACGAAGCCCGAACGATCAGAGACAAGTACCTGGATCCGCCGCGCACGACGAACTACGCTATTATGTTCCTGCCGACGGAAGGCTTATATGCGGAAGTCCTGCGTATTGACGGCCTGACCGAGAAATGCCAGAAGATCGGCGTGATTGTCGCCGGTCCGACGACGATCACCGCAATTTTGAACAGTCTTCAGGCCGGATTCCGCAATGTTGCGCTCTCGAAGAAGAGTCTGGAGGTCATGAAGCTTCTCGAGGCGGTAAAGACACAGTTCGCAAAACTCGACGATGAGGTCGAGCACGCGCAGAAGAAACTCTCTGACGCCACGAAATCGGCCGACCGGCTGCGTCATCGCACCGAACTTATACAGCGGCGTATGAGGAACGTCACCGAGCTGGATCCCGCGGAAGCAAGGCAGCTTCTGAATCTGAGCGAGGAGGAGTTCGATACGACAACATACGACTAATCGCAGGGCAGCGCGGAGAACAAGGAGGAACCATGGAACGAAGTTATATTGCAATCGATCTCAAGTCGTTCTATGCCTCCGTTGAGTGCGCCGACAGAGGCCTGGACCCGCTGACGACGAATCTTGTTGTCGCCGATGAGAGCCGCACCGAAAAGACGATCTGCCTTGCGGTCTCCCCGTCGCTGAAAGCTCTGGGGATTTCGGGCCGTGCAAGGCTTTTTGAAGTCGTTCAGAAAGTAAAGGCGGTCAATGAGGGCAGGCGTCTAACGGCTCCGGGTCATGTTCTGCAGGGTAAGTCTGCAAATGCCACTCTGCTCGCATCCGACCCCTCCCTCGCAGTGGACTATGTGATCGCCAAACCGCGCATGGCGCACTACATTGAATGCAGCGCCAAAATCTATAACACATATCTGAAATATATAGCCCCTGAGGATATGCACGTCTATTCGATTGACGAGGTATTTATCGACGCGACGTCCTATTTAAGGGCTTACAAGATGACCGCTCATGAGCTGGCGATGACCATGATCCGGGATGTTCTGTCGGAGACTGGTATCACTGCGACTGCCGGGATCGGAACGAACCTGTATCTGAGCAAGATTGCCATGGATATCGTTGCCAAGCATATGCCGGCCGATAAGGACGGCGTCCGTGTGGCTGAGCTCGACGAGATGAGTTACCGGAGACAGCTCTGGACCCACAAGCCGATTACGGATTTCTGGCGTGTCGGCCGGGGCTATGCCAGACGGCTCGAAAATCTCGGTCTTTACACAATGGGCGATATTGCCCGCTGCTCTCTGGGGAAACCGGGTGAATACTATAACGAAGAGCTTCTGTATCGGACATTTGGTATCAATGCGGAGCTTCTGATTGATCATGCATGGGGATGGGAACCGTGCACAATCGCTGATATAAAGGCGTATAAGCCGGAGTCGAACAGCATCGGCAGCGGGCAGGTCCTGCAGAATCCTTACCCGGTTGAAAAAGCCCGCATTGTCATCCGCGAGATGGCGGATGCGCTTTCCCTCGATCTGGTTGACAGAGGGCTTGTGACTGACCAGATCGTCATTAATGTAGGTTACGACGCTTCCTGTCTGACGGATCCTGCTATCCGGTCAATGTATCACGGACCGGTCAGCAGTGACTGGTACGGCAAGACTGTACCGAAGATGGCCCACGGAACAGCCAATCTAGGCACACAGACATCATCCTCCAAACTCATTGTGGATGCCGCCGCCAGGATCTATGATTCCATTGTTCACCCTGCCCTTCTCGTGCGGCGTATGTTCATTACCGCGACGCATGTAATCGAAGAATCCGAGGTCCGGACAGATGAAGTGTATGAGCAGTTAGATCTTTTTACTGATTACAAGGCTCTGGAAAAGAAGCGTCAGGAAGAGAAGGCAGAGCGGGACCGTGAAAAGAAAGTCCAGCAGGCCATGATGGATATCAAGAAAAAGTTCGGCAAGAACGCCATCGTCCGTGGTCTCAACATGGAGGAGGGCGCGACCGGCATGGAACGCAACGCACAGATCGGCGGGCATAAGGCATAGGCGGCATAGACCAACAAGGATCGTGAAACTCAGATCGGCGGTCACAAAGCATAGATGCGGGAGAAACCGGATGACAGGACCTTACGACGATATAATCAATATGCCTCATCATGTATCGAGGTCGCACCCTCAGATGCCGAATCTGGAGCGGGCGGCCCAGTTCTCGCCATTTGCAGCCCTGACGGGCTACGAGGGCGCGATCGAGGAGACGGCAAGGCTGACAGACGATATGCGGGAGCTGTCGGACAGCGTGCGTGAGAAGCTGGACCGTTATCTGGCTGGGCTCATGCAGCGCCCGGACCCGAACAGCGAGGTGAGGATCACTTATTTTGTGCCCGACGCAAAGAAAGCGGGAGGGGAGTATGTGACCGAGACTGTGCGGATCCGCCGGATCGATCAGAACACGCGGGAGATCATTACATCAGACAAGCGCAGAATTGCAATAGACATGATATTAACACTTGGCGATGACCGGGAAGAATAAATTCTGAAATGACGCAAGGAGGGTTGAGCGGTGGCACTACACTTATATACCGGCAGCAGCGGCGCGGGCAAATCCTGCGCGCTCTACAAAGAGATCATAGATCAGTCGATGAAGAACCCGAAAGACAGGTTCTTTGTCATTGTGCCTGAACAGTTTTCCATGCAGACCCAGAAGGAGCTGGTGCGGCTCCATCCGCTGCACGGCCTTATCAATATAGATGTTCTGTCTTTTAACCGGCTCGCGCACCGGGTGTTCGACGAGGTCGGCGTGAAGCGGGCGGAGCTCCTCGAGGAGATCGGCAAGAGTTTTGTCCTCATGAAGATCGCGCTGGACAACGCGGGAAGCATGTCGCTTCTTGGCAGCAGCCTGACAAAGCCGGGCAATATTGCCGAGATGAAATCGGTCATCTCGGAGCTTATGCTCTATGGCGTATCTCCGTCTGACATTGCCGGAACTACAGGAAAGAACCATAAAACAGGAACCGGAACACAGGGAAACGCCGGCCCCGCCCCGCAAAGCAGCGAATCCACCGGCGCCGCCCATGTCAAAAAGCAATCCGCCTACCCCCGCCAGCTTGGCATGAAGCTGCACGATATAGGGCTCATTTATCGCGAATTCAAGAGATATCTGGAAAATCACTCTTATATGACCTCAGAAGAGATACCGGATGTTCTCTCTGAAGTTGCGGGCCGCTCTCAGCTCCTTCAGGACTCGATCATCGTTCTCGATGGATTTACGGGATTCACTCCGGTCCAGCTCGTGCTGGTCGAAAAACTGATGAAGCTCTCGCGTGAAATGTATGTTACCGTCACGCTGGACGAAAGATGCGGCCGCTTCGGATCCTATAGAAAAACGGATCTTTTTACGATGAGTTATGAGATGATCGGTCAGCTCACCGGAATTGCCGGGAAAGCCGGGATCGACACTGCCCGGCCTGTTGTCATTCAGAATATGACGCCGGACGGGCCCAGTGGGAGATTTGCCTTATCCCGCGACCTCGCTCATCTGGAATCGGACCTTTTCCGCCGTCGCCGCAGAGAGTACGACGTAAAGCCGGAAGACATACGGCTGCTTGCCGCCTCGAACCCGCTCGGTGAGATCCGGGAGGCGGCGAAGCGGATCGCCAGGATGGTCCGTGAAGAGGGACTTCGCTACCGGGATTTCGCCGTGATCACCGGAGATCTCGGAACATACAGCAATTATGTCCGTCAGATCTTCGGCGAGATGGGTATTCCCTATTTTATCGATGAAAAGACGTTCCTTCTGCACAACCCGTTCGTCGAATATGTCCGGGCGGCGGTCGAGGTGTGCTCGGACAACTATTCGTATGACAGCATGTTCCGAATGCTTCGGAGCGGACTTTCCGGCCTTGCAGAGGGGGAGATTGACGTCCTCGAAAATCATGTCCTTGCTCTCGGCATCCGGGGGAAGAAGAAGTGGCGTGAAAAATGGGTGCTGCACTCGAAAAATGAAGATCCGGGCGTACTGCCGTATCTCAACGAGATCCGGGAGAAGGTGCTCTGCCTGGTAGACCCGTTCGCGGACGCCATGAGCCGCCGCGGCGGTACGATTGAGGATAAGACGGCAGCCCTCTATGAATTCTGTGCAAGGAGCGGCTGCGAGACGTATCTTGCGATGGAGGCGCAGCGTCTTGCGGAACTTGGCCGTCAGGACCTGTCCCGTCAGTACGCGCAGGTCTTCCCGCGCGTCATGGGCTTTCTCGATAAGCTGGTCCTTGTGCTCGGTGATGAGAAGATCGCAATGCGGGATTACCGCGCGATCCTTGAAGCCGGATTTGCCGAGGAGAAGATCGGCATTATCCCGCCGGGTACGGACCAGGTCCTGATCGGCGACATGGAGCGGAGCCGTCTTGCGGATGTCAAAGTCCTGTTCTTTGTCGGCCTCAACGAGGGACTTGTGCCGAAACCGGATAACGGAGGCGGTATGCTGACGGAGTCTGACCGGGAAGCCCTCCGCGGAAACGGGATCAGGCTGAAACCCACGCCGCGGGAGAATATCGCAATCGGGCGGTTCTACATGTATCTGGCCCTCACAAAGCCCTCGCAGAAACTGATGCTTTCTTACGCGGTCTCGGATTCCGGGGGCGAAGTGCTGCGGCCGTCCTATCTGGTGTCGACGATCAAAGGTCTGTTCCCGCAATTAAGGGAAGAGTATATCTCTGAGGATATTCGCGACAATATCGAGCGTTCTGCAAATGGCATGTCCCTCCTCACCGAAGGCTTCTCCGAGCTGGCGGAGCGGGATCCGTCCCCCGCTTTTATGGAGCTCTTTGGCTGGTATCGGCAAAGGCCCGAATATCGGGCGCGCACGGACGCGCTGCTCATGGCGGCCGCCGCGCACAAGCCCGATGACCAGATCGGCAAGGCCGTTGCCAGAGCAATCTACGGGACCGAGTTGTATAATTCTGCTTCGAGGCTGGAGAAATTTGCAGCATGCCAGTTCGCCCACTATGCAAGATACGGACTGGCCATCAAGGAGAGAGAAGAGCGCGAGTTCAGGGCGCCGGATTACGGCACGATCATGCACAGCGCGCTCCAGCTGTTCGGGGAGAAAGTGACGAAAATAAGACTGGCGGACGGAACGCCGGCTTCCTGGGTGCGGATCGGCGACGAGGAGAGGGACGCGCTGGTCGTGAAGTGTATCGATGAAGTCACCATGTCCTACAGCGCTATGCTTCTGCATGACAGCGCCCGGGACGAGTATCAGATCCGGCGCATGAAAGAGACGCTGAAGACTGCCGTGTGGGCGCTTCAGCAGCAGCTCCTTTGCGGAGATTTTGTGCCGACCGGCTACGAGTTCCGGTTCACCGGCTCGGAGAATCTCGGCGCGATGAGCGCTCTGCTGTCCGACGGGACGAAGCTGGTCCTGACAGGAAGCGTCGACAGGGTCGACACCTGTGAAGCGGACGGGACGACTTACGTCAAGATTTTGGATTATAAGACCGGTACAAAGGAATTCGATATCACCTCGATCTATTACGGCCTTGACCTGCAACTGATCATCTATCTGAACGCCGTATCGGAGATCCTAAGGCGGCGGGGCAGGATTGTCGAGCCGGCCGCATTATTCTATTTCAAGCTGGAAAATCCGGTCATGAAATATACAGCGGGGGATACAAAGGAGCTGGTCCGGGAGCGGATGCTTGAGCAAATGAAGGCTTCCGGCGTTGTATCGGACGATAAGAACGCTATTACGCATCTTGACCGGGAGCTGGCTAAGACCGGCAAGTCAAGAATACTGCATGTCAGTATCAACAAAGACGGTTCATATTCAAAGGCATCGAAGGTCCTCTCCCCGGAGAACTTCGGCGTTGTATCCACGTATGTGAACCGGAAGATCAGGGAGATCGCCGCCTGCATCATGGACGGGGCGGCGGATATGAACCCCTATAAGTACAGTAGCAGAACGGCTTGCGACTACTGCGAGTTCAGGACGATGTGCGGCTACGATGAAAGCATCAGCGGCTACAGAAAGAGACGGATCGATAAGATGGAACTTGAGGACGCCCTCGCCAAGATGGAGAATGCGGCAGATGATCAGGAACAGTGAGGAACCGGTATGGAATGGACGAATGATCAGAAGAAAGTAATTGAACGGCGGGATGATAACGTCCTGGTCAGCGCCTCTGCCGGCAGCGGCAAGACGGCTGTCCTTGTCGCGCGCATCATGGCGTATATATTGCAGGATAAGGTGGATATTGACGATCTGCTGATCGTCACATTCACCCGCGCGGCTGCGGGTGAGATGCGGGAGCGTATCGCGAAGGCAATCGCGGAGGCGCTGACGGTGGATCCGGATAATGAGCATTTGCACCGGCAGACCACTCTGATCCACAACGCGCAGATCACGACGATTGACGGGTTCTGTTCCTATGTTGTCCGGAACTACTGTCATCTGACCGAACTTGAGCCGGGCTACCGTGTCGGCGACGAGGGAGAGCTGGACCTCCTCCGGCAGGACGTGATGAAAGACCTCATGATGGAGCTGCACGAGCTTCCGGACGGAGAGAATAAGCAGGCTTTTTATGATCTGGTCGAGACCTGTTCGGGCGATAAGAACGAGGACAGGCTGGAGAGCATGATTGAAAGAGTGTTCCTGGCAGCGCAGAGCCAGCCGGATCCGATGGGATGGCTCGCTGCCGCAAAGGCCAGCAATAAGGCCGGCAGCATTAAGGAGCTTACCGGTACTGTCTGGATGCAGACTTACATGCGGACCGGGGATCTCCTCATCGAGGAAGCTATGCAGAAGGCTGAGGCCAATCTTCATCTGGCCGGCGACGCGGACGGCCCTTCTTCCTATATGAAAGCAGCCAGAAGTGACTTTGATATATGCAGCAGCCTTCTTCAGGACAACACGTATCAAGGCCGCCGCAAGATCTGCGCTGAGATGGAATTCGAACGGCTCACCGGCAGAGCGAAAAAAGAAGAGAATCCCGTGAAAAGAGAATACTTTAAAGCCGTACGCAAGGATATCAAGGATAAGATCATTGAAAAGACGATCAAGCCGATGTACGCCTATTCCGAGGAGGAGATCCTTTTCGCAATGCAGGCAAATGAACCGATCCTGAACACACTCCTTAATGTTGCCGCGCTCTTTACGCAGCGCTATGATGCGGCCAAACGCGATAAGAAGCTGATCGACTTTCCGGATATGGAACACTATACGCTGCAAATCCTGCGAAACCCCGACGGCAGCCGGACCGATGCGGCCCGCGAAATGGCCAGACGGTTCCGCGAGGTCATGTGCGACGAATATCAGGACAGCAACCGTCTGCAGGAGGCGATCCTGACCGCCGTGAGCCGGGTGGAGGACGGACAGAACAATTATTTCTGTGTCGGCGACGTCAAACAGAGCATATACAGCTTCCGGAACGCAAAGCCGGATCTTTTCATGGATAAGTTCGCCCGCTATGTGCATCCGGATGGAACGTTAGAAGCTGTGGAAGGTGAGCCGATGTCCTCCGCGTCAAGCGGAACGCGCATCGATCTCAGCTGGAATTTCCGCAGCCGCCATGAAGTTCTCGACGCGGTGAACGGGATTTTCGAGCAAATCATGATGCGCGAAGTCGGCCGTGTCGAGTACGACGACGAGGCGGCGCTTGTCCCGAAAGCGGCTTATCCGGAGACCGGAGATAATTCCTGCGTCACGGAGATCCTGACGATCAATATGGGCGAGACGGACTCGGAGGGCAATAAGATCCTGGACGACACAAAGAAGGAGGGCAAACGGGACGCGGAAGCCCGTCTGATCGCGGAACGCATCCGTCACATGGTCACACAGGAGAAGATTTACGACCAGAAGACAGGAACGATGCGGCCGGTGGAGTACAGAGATATTGTCATCCTGCTCCGAACAATGAAGGGCTGGGCGGATGACGTCGCGAAGGTCCTCGAAGGCATGGGCATCCCATCGTATTCGACGCAGAAGACGGGCTATTTTGAGGCTCTGGAGGTCACGACCCTCCTGAACTTCCTTAGGATCGTGGACAATCCCGAACAGGACGTCGCGTTCACAGGTATACTGCGGTCGCCGATTGTCGGCCTGACGGCGGAAGATCTGGCTCTCGTCCGGCTTGCGGGCGGCCCGCCGAGATCGAAGGAAAATGCATACCGGACGATGGCGGAATGCGCAAGACTCTATGTTGCCGCTCCGGATGTGCCGGACCGTGCGCTGCAGAAAAGAATGGAGATTTTCATGGACCTCCTTGCCCGCATGAGAGAGTCGGTGCCCTATACGCCGCTTCATGAGCTCATCTGGACAATTCTGAGCGAGACCGGCTATATGGACTATGTATTGGCTCTTCCCGGCGGAATCCAGAGGGTGGCCAATCTTCGGCTGCTGATCGAGAAGTCGATCGATTATGAACAGACAAGTTATGTCGGTCTCTTCAATTTCGTCCGCTATATCGGAAGGATGGTGAAGAAGAACGTGGAAATCGGCGGCGTCAATGTCGTCGGTGAAAATGAAAATGTCGTCCGCATTGTCAGTATCCATAAGAGCAAGGGTCTTGAGTATCCGATCGTATTTGTCGCCGGCTGTGAAAAAGATTTCAATTCGATCGATCTGAATCAGCAAATGCTGATCGACGAACAGTTCGGCATCGCCGCAGA
>JAZRKZ010000370.1:0-2918 GCA_045646565.1 Lachnospiraceae bacterium | reverse complement strand
GGCTATCGCCAGCAGCTTCAGACCATGATTGCCGCAGCTCAGGATATTCCGGTCAGGTAATATCCGCATTCTGACTTTTGAAGCCCCGGATCAATCTCCGGGGCTTTTTTTATGGAAATGTATCGGTAGCTTCTTATATTTGTAGAAAATTCGGAATATGGAAACAAAGGGAATGGAAGCGCTTCTGCTGGGATGTGCGGATGATATGGCGGATGCATCGGCTTCGGGAACGATGACTCTGGACATGCAGGTCAGGGCTTATGACCTGCTGGATATGCTTCTGGCGCAGGATACTGCGCTGGAGGGAGAGGGGCTGTGTGCAGCATCGGAAAAATGCCGCAAGGCGTTTGAAGAGGCGGGAGAGGCCCTTGCCGGGCTCTTTGATGCTTCGGAACTGAAGCTTGAGGCGAAGCGCAGGCTGCAGCCTCTGGAGGCGAAACTGAACGAGGCTCGCTTCGAAGCGGCATCGGCTGCAAGCCTTCATGAATTCGCAAAGGAAACATTCGAAGTCTGGCAGACTTCGGGAGTGTTCGCCCGCCGCAGGGCCCTGCGTGACCTTCGCGAACGTGCCGGGTTCCGTCTGGAATCCCACAGGATCGGCAACTATGTGGCCAAGACATTCGACCTGATGAACGAGGCTCAGGCCAGGTTTGCAAAAGCCCAGCAGGCGGTCTTTGCTGCAGATGTTTCCTATAAGGTCAGACAGTCAGTGTATTCTGAAATATATGCTTGTCTGAACAGATGATGCTTAATATCGGCCAGCTATGAAAGATACCCTTTTTGCAAGACGCAATGCCGCAATAGACATGCTCCGCGGCCTCACCATGCTTCTTATGGTATTCGTGAATGATCTGTGGACCGTAAGCGGCGTTCCCCATTTTCTGGAACATTTCGATATGATGGAGGATGGAATGGGCGTTTCGGACGTGGTGTTCCCGATGTTCCTTTTTGCGATGGGAATGTCGATTCCTTATGCTTTGGAGCGCC
The DNA here is from genome assembly GCA_045646565.1 of Lachnospiraceae bacterium. GTDB lineage: Bacteria > Bacillota > Clostridia > Lachnospirales > Lachnospiraceae > Chordicoccus. The sequence continues at coordinate 1,931 of JAZRKZ010000370.1, read as the reverse complement.
GTTTCGATAAGGGATGTTCCGGCGAATCGACTCTCTCGCATATACTATCCCGTACCATGGCCCTGCTGCTGATGGGTGTGTTCATAGTGAATGCGGAAGGCGGGTTTGACCCGATTCTCGGATATGGCGTGAATCTCTACCGCGTGCTGATGGTCGTCGCGTTTTTCCTTATCTGGAACATATACCCTTCCGGAATGAAGGCGAAAAAGTGGCTGCAGGCTTGTGGAGTGGCAATTCTCGCATTTCTGGCTGTTACGTTCCGTACGCCGGAAGGCGGATTCTTCAGAGCCGGCTGGTGGGGCATATTGGGCCTGATCGGCTGGGCATATTGTTTCTGCGCCGTATCCTATCTGCTGGCGCGAAGGAAACCTTTCCGTCTGATCCTGCTGTGGCTTGTACTGATAGTTGTGAACATGCTTCTCACACCTCTGAGGGATGGGGCATATGTGCTCGAAGGACAGACTTTCATCAATGACATGGCCGGCGCATTGCGTCTGGGTAATGCCAGCTGTGCGATAATGGCAATGGGAGGTGTGCTGCTTTCGCTTGCCGAGCGAAGGCTTTCGCAGCAGAGTGGCAGAGTCCGCATTGCATATGCTCTTTCCGCTTCGTTCCTGCTGGCGGTCGCGGCGGCTCTCACTCATCAGTGGTGGATCGTTTCGAAGATTCTTGGAACTTTGCCGTGGTGTCTTTATGTATCGGCGATTTCTGTGATCCTGTATATGCTCTTGCGTATTATGGAGGCATACGGCAGAACTTCGTGGTTCAAGCCTCTGAGCCCTTCGGGAACAGCTACCCTGACCGTGTATATGATGCCATATGTTCTTTATGGGATAAGCGGTTTCATGGGGCTGTCAAGCCCTGAATGGTTATGTGGACCTGTCGGACTTTTAAAATGCGTCCTGTTCTCTCTTCTGTGCGTCGCATTGGCGGGACTGGCCGGAAGAACAGGCCTCAAGCTGAAGATATAGGTATATAAAACAAAATGAGACCTCGCTGCTCACGCAGGGATGCCTCATACTAACCACATAATTAATAACACTAAAACTAATAACCGGGTGCAAAGGTATATCTTTCCCCAATACCCGCCAAGCAAATATTGTTAAAATATTGTGAAATCGTTGTTAACAATGTTTTTAGCGGGGTGCAGGATGTTTCAGTAGCCTTGTCGGCTACTTCTGATCCTTTATGTCCGGCCGCATTGTACCCAAGAAAGCTTTTATTGGAATTCCTGTGAGATTTTCATTTGGATCGCCATCAAGCCTTAAACTAGAAGCGGAGTTTGATAGTACTACGATATGGTTGTGTATTTAATTAGGCCAAAGAGATTGACTATCCCTGCAATCAAAACTATGATAAGTAGGAGTGGACGATGAGATCAGTTTCCTGAAGGCAACAAACCTCACTCATGCCGGAGTCCCTCATAACTATATGTCTGAGAGTATGGGTCACTCTATAGACAGCAATATCACTGACCGCTATATCGATGCCTTCCCTCTTGCCCAGCAGATGGAGTTTAACTCCAGGCTCCTTAAGTTGAATGATGATGCAGATATCTTGGAAGAGCTCAAAGGGCTTGCACCGGAGCAGCTGAAGTCGTTGATAGCTATGGTGAAGAAATCCTAAAATCTCGGGGAAACTGGGGAAAATACTTGTAAAAATCTCGGGGGAATCGGGGATTTGGGAGTATAAAATCTTGGGGAAATCGGGAAAGGTTTTTGTTAGTTGTTGATTATCTGTAATTTATCACTATATTTGCTGATAAATATGAGCGATATGGAAAAAAGAGTATTTAGACGTAAGATTTATAATGCCATCGGAGAGTGGAAACTAAAGAGCAATGGTCAGACTGCATTGCTGATTGAAGGCGCTCGTCGTATTGGTAAATCGACTATAGTTGAAAAGTTTGCGAAGGAAGAATATCGCTCATA
>JAZRKZ010000369.1:0-3452 GCA_045646565.1 Lachnospiraceae bacterium | reverse complement strand
CACCGTTTTCGCTGATCAGCCGTATCTCGCGATCCCTGATCTGTCCGTTAATCATTAATTCGCTAATCTTTCCACCCTCCATAAAACTGACTGAAGTAAACCACCGGATCTGCCGGATCTTTTAATATAAGACAGAAAAAGACCAGACAGCACAAAGCCACCTGGTCATAGAATACGTCTCCGTGAAATCTTCTATGAACGCCCGGTCGCGCGATTGCGCCGGGGTGAGAGCGTGGCTCTGCTTGTTTTTCAACTTCACTACTATAGCATGGACCCTGCAGGTCGTCAAGCATGTTTTTTATCTTTTTGTGTTACAGTTCAGACGGGCATGAGCGGCGACTCAGAACCCGGCCTGCAATTATACTGAGGCCTTCACATAGAATTCGAAGCTGTCCGCCTCCTCAAAACTTGCCCTGTAGATCAGAGTCACATCTGAGCCGGCGTTTTCCGGAAGCACGTAGCCGATCAGGATCGTACTCTCCTCGCCGGATCCAATCGGCATCGGCTGTGGATGCGTTCCGTCCATCGAGTCGAAAATGTACGCGGGAAGCGCACTGCCCTCGGAATCGAGCATTATAAAGGACATCTCGCCGATAAGGAGATCCGGATAATTGTGTGTATTCCTGTAGGTATAAGACACCTCCACGACCCGGTCTGCCGGTATGCCGGATGACCGATAGTCTGTCAGCCGGATCGAATTGATCACGAGATCAAAGGAGCCGTCAGACTTCTCTACGGTGACCACATCGCCGATCTTCACTTCCTTCGAATCCTCGCCCGTCGCGACCTTCTCCCCCGGCGCGACGTTAAATCCTTCTCCGAACGTGGAATCTGTTGTAGTCTCTCCGTCCGGTTTCACGCCGGATACATCGATCCAGCTTTTTGGCTTTTCATCCGGATTGCCCTGCTCTTTATCCGCATCTGCAAGGCCCGAATCCGCATCTGCCCCGTCCGTATCCGTGGCCAAAGCCGCCACGGACTCCGTATCCTGCGGAACTGACACGACGGAATCCGAAACAGATGAGGCGTCGGTCCCCAAAGCTGCCTGATCGGCCTGACCGCACCCTGCGGCAAAGAGACTTACAGCAAGTACACATAAAGCAATCTTTTTTCTCATCATTGATCCACCTCCATATAGCACTCTCTTTTGTCTGTCACAAACATGTTTCTTTGATATGGGACCAGTCGAATGATCACGCCGCGCCAAGTCTCCAGTGCTGAGTCACAATTCCCTTTCGCGTACCGGCGCTGACATTGACCGGATTGGCATTAATACTATCGAGCTGAAGACAGGTCCCGATCTTGGATGTCAGGATGTAGGATCCGTCTTTGTTCTTCTTGGGGAGCCAGCGCTGTTCCGCAGAGTTCTTCCAGACGTCCTGAATGACATCGGTCCCGTCTTTCACCGAACCGTCCTTCACCGTGAGGAACATCTTTGACTTCACGTTCATGATGCGGTAATAACCGTCGCCGCTGTAATACAGTTTGAACTTCAAAGCGTCGTCCTGCGCTTTTTTAGCCAGACATATACTGGCTTTCGCCGTAACGGCGTTGTTCTTTACGCCGGCAGTGGATCCGGCCACGCCGTCGCAGGTCAGGTAGTAGGTCCCTGTGTAGCTGACCGTTACCTGATTCGGTTCCTTCACCATCCAGAACTGCTGGCTCTCCGCACCGGTGAATGTATTCTGTACCAGCGCGATGGAGGCTGCAATCCTGCCGCCCTGCGTCTGGATGGCCTTGCCCGTGACCTTATTGACAAGCGAGACAGAACCGTTTTCATTTTTTACGATCCTCCAGCGCTGTTTGTCGCTCGCATCCCATGTGTTCAAGATGATTGGCGTGTCATTTGCACTTTTTCCTTCCCTGACCTCGAGGGCAAGCATGTTCCTCGTATTGAGGACCTGATAATAGCCGTCCTTCAGCTTCTTGAAACGGAAGTCGTTCATCTCCGGGTAATTCCGGAGAGTATGGATCACCATGGTGGAACCCAGCGTGCTGTTCCTGATGCTGAACATGTGCGCCGCCGATGTTCCCGCAAGAAGGCGGTAATCCGTCCCCTCGACCGGCGTGTCATAAATCTCCGGTATGCTCGATTTCCTCTCTCTCGCACACTCTCTTGCGACATCCGGGGAGAGCGTATCCGTCGATATGAGCCGCACGGATGCGTCGAGATTTCTTACAGCCTCTTCTGTGTCCGCACTTGTCGTTATGTAAATTTCATTATAAGCTAACGTTGCGGCGATCTCGTTCGTGAACACGCTTTTCACGGCGCCGATCTCGACGAAGTTCTCGTCCGTCTTCAGCCCCTTCACCATTGTAACGACAGAAGGCACCCATCTGTAGATGACCAGATCAAGTCCTGATACCGGGTCAACGGTCCTTATAAATCTCAGGTAATCGATATCATCCGCGGCCCACACGACACGACCCTGCATCCCGTTATCCTTTACGATATCGGCCAAAGTCGCCAGACGGGCGTAGGACATATAAATTGAAGACTTAATGTGAATATTCGGTACAAAATCCAGCTTTTTACACAGCTGAATGAACTCCTCAAATGTCGGGACCTTCTCACCCTTCCAGAATCTTCCCGCTGCAATACCCGCGTCATATTCGCGGATCGTCTTAAATTTTGTTTTCTCCACATCAACATAAGTTGTGAACTGCCGTCCCTCACTGGTACGCACCGTACGGTTCAGCGTCACATCGTGGAGGATCACAGGGACGCCGTCTGCTGTAAACTGCAGGTCCGCGCCGACGTAATGGAACCCTTTGATCGCGCACATCCTGAACGCCGCCAGAGTATTTTCAGGCGCGGTCTCCGTTCCCCTGTGCGCAAGGATCTGCGCATCGCCTTCCATCTCCATAAATTCGGGTTGGATCGTCGTGACAGTCACATGATAGTATTCCGTGTGAGTCGTCAGATATTGCACAAGATCTCCGTTGTCATTCAGCACGGACTTCCTTACCGATGAGCACATTCTGCTGTCCCGACTATACGTGATACTGTATTCGGATTCGCGGATATCCACCTGACCAAGGTCGGCTGCGACCGTCTCACAGAGGCTCCTTTCGATATCTTCCGCATCTGTTCCCTCGTAGTTCAGAAGGCGGTTCATTACAGCCCCGTCCGGCCAGATAATCTTGACATCATATGCGCCGATGAACTCGTCCACGTACTGAACGCCAACGTTCTCCTCGTTCGGGATGACATCTTCCGCCGTCTCATCTTCCTCGACTGAATCATCTTCCTCAGGATACTCCGCATCCGGGATCAAATAGGCGTCTTCCTCCTCCGTGAACTCCTCCATGTATCGGGCTTCTTCTTCGAGCTGGACATCCTCCGGGACCTCTGCCGCATCTTCGACGAGCATATTCTCCGCCAGATCGTATCCCGGGTAAGAGGCAGTATTCTCGGCTGAATAAACAGATACCGGAAGGCATGTCATCAT
>JAZRKZ010000368.1:0-5079 GCA_045646565.1 Lachnospiraceae bacterium | reverse complement strand
GAGGGCGTGAAAGGATCCGGAAGATCCATCGAAGGATATCCGATGTTTGATGCGCTCGTCAGAGTTTCCCATCTGCTGACGAAGTTCGGCGGACATCCGATGGCGGCCGGACTGTCACTGCCGGAAGAGAACATCGAAGCTTTAAGGAGAGAACTGAACGAACAGTGCACACTGACGGAAGAGGATTTCATCGAGAAGGTGAAAATCGACGTTCCGATGCCTGTCGCCTATGTGACGGAGAAACTGATCGAGGATCTTGAGAAGCTGGCTCCGTTCGGCAAGGCGAATCCGAAACCGGTCTTTGCGGAAAAAGACGTGGTCTGCGTGTACCCGAGGATCCTTGGTGCGAACCGAAACGTACTGAAGGCCAGAGTCCTCACGCCGTCGGGGGGCGTCGGACCTGATCTCATCAGTTTCCGCAGCGCGGAAGAACTTATGAAGATCATTAGGGAGCGGGGCTCCGTTTCGATTACATATTATCCGCAGATCAATGAATATATGGGTACGAGGTCGATCCAGATCGCGGTGAGCCGGTTCAAGTAGGCTGTCCGGTGAATTTTTTGTTTTCATGCATGTGGTAACGTGCTAAAATACATTATCATGACGGCGGTGGGATGGCCGCCTGTTCACTTTAACCGAGGAGGATGAGACCATGGTCAGAGAAAGAATTGAAGATTATGTAAGAACAATTCCGGATTTCCCGGAGCCCGGCATTATGTTCAGAGATATCACGACGGTGCTGTCTGATGCGGACGGACTTAAGCTTGCGATCGACGAGATGGCGAAGAAGCTGGAAGGTCTGGATTTTGATGTGATTGCAGGCGCGGAATCACGCGGATTTATCTTCGGCGCAGCGCTTGCCTATAATCTTCACAAGCCGTTTATCCTGATCCGCAAGAAGGGTAAACTGCCGGGTGAGACAATTGCACAGACATATGACCTTGAGTACGGCACAGCGACGATTGAAATCCATAAGGACGCCATCAAGCCGGGCGAAAAAGTCGTCATTGTCGACGACCTGATCGCGACAGGCGGCACTGTGGAGGCGGCTGCCATTCTGATCGAAAAGCTGGGCGGCGAAGTCGTTTCCATGCTGTTCCTGATGGAACTTGCCGGACTTTGCGGGAGAGAAAAACTGTCAAAGTACAATGTTGAAAGCGTGATTTGCTACGAAGGAAAATAATCGTATGTGATCCGCAGGTGGGGGAGAACGGATGGCGGATGAGATAAAGAAAGAGGATTTGCACCAGACAGAGACACTGCTCACATCGTCAGAGCAGGAACTGTATATGCCAAGAGATTTCACATCTCCGGATGAGTTATATTCGGAGCTTAAGAATCTTGTGCTCAAATATCACCCCTCTGACGATCTCACCATGATCGAGAAGGCTTACAGGGTGGCCAGAACACAGCATAAGGAACAGCGCAGGAAATCGGGTGAACCATATATTGTCCACCCGCTGTGCGTTGCGATTATTCTGGCCGAGCTGGAGCTTGACAAAGAGACGATCGCGTCCGGGCTTCTCCATGATGTCGTGGAAGATACGAATTATACAAATGACGATGTCCGGCGGGAATTCGGAGAAGAAGTGGAGATCCTGGTCGACGGCGTCACAAAGCTGGGCCGGATCGGCCTGAGCGCCGATAAGGTCGAAGTCCAGGCAGAGAACCTCCGGAAGATGTTTCTGGCCATGGCGAAAGATATCCGCGTCATACTGATCAAGCTGGCGGACCGCCTGCATAATCTGAGGACGCTTCAGTACATGAGGCCCGAGAAGCAGCAGGAGAAAGCCCGCGAGACGATGGATATCTACTCGCCGATCGCCGGGCGTCTCGGTATTTCCAAGATCAAGACCGAGATGGACGATCTCTCGCTGAGATATCTCAAACCGGACGTCTATTTTACACTGGTACAGCAGGTGGATGCGAGAAAGACCCAGCGCCAGGCGTTCGTCGACGGGATCGTACGCGAGTGCAGAGCCAGGCTCGATGATGTCGGCATTAAGCATTACGAAGTGAAGGGCCGCGTCAAGCACTATTTCTCCATCTATAAGAAGATGGTCAACCAGGACAAGACGATCGATCAGATCTACGATCTCTTTGCTGTCCGTATTATTGTGGATACCGTGCCGGAGTGCTATGGGGCGCTCGGTCTCATCCATGAAATGTATACGCCGATGCCCGGCCGCTTTAAGGACTATATCGCGATACCGAAGCCGAATATGTACCAGTCTCTGCATTCGACAATGATCGGACCGGGCGGCACGCCGTTCGAGATCCAGATCAGGACCTTTGAGATGCACCGCACGGCTGAGTACGGTATCGCTGCGCACTGGAAGTATAAGGAGGTCTCGAACGGGATCCAGATGTCCGGGGAGAAGGAGGAGGAGAAGCTGGCCTGGCTCCGCCAGATCCTTGAATGGCAGCAGGATATGGCCGACAATCATGAGTTCATGTCGCTGCTCAAGTCGGATCTTGACCTCTTTACCGATAATGTCTACTGCTTCTCGCCTGTCGGCGACGTCAAGTGCCTGCCGGCAGGTTCCTGCACCGTTGATTTCGCCTACAGTATTCATTCGGCCGTCGGCAACCGGATGGTCGGCGCCAGAGTCAACGGAAAACTTGTCCCCATTGAATACCGGCTGCGGAACGGCGACCGCGTTGAGATCATCACCTCGCAGAACGCAAGGGGACCGAGCCGCGACTGGCTCAAGATCGTAAAGAGCACACAGGCCAAGAACAAGATCAACCAGTGGTTCCGAAAGGTCCTCAAGGAAGACAATATCGAGCGGGGCAAGGACCTGATTTTCCAGAATATCAAGGCAAAGGGCTATCAGTCGTCGGATCTTTTAAAGAACGAGTACATGGAAGCTGTCATGGAAAAGTACGGCTTCCGCGACTGGGATTCAGTCCTTGCGGCCGTCGGCCACGGCGGACTCAAGGAAGGTCAGATCGTCAACAAGATGGTCGACCTCTTTAATAAAGAGCATGTAAAGAACCTTACGGACCAGGAGGTCCTCGATTCGACAATCGTCAGCAAGGAGAAAGTCCCGCTTACAAGGAGAGACGGAAAGGGCGGAATCATTGTCGAGGGCCTGCACGATCTGGCCGTGCACTTTGCGAAATGCTGCAGCCCGATCCCCGGAGATGAGATCATCGGCTTTGTCACCCGCGGCCGCGGCGTGACGGTCCACCGGACGGACTGCATCAACATCATGAATATGTCCGAGGATGACCGTACACGGCTCATAGAGGCGGAGTGGCTGAGATCCGATTCGGAAGGTTCGGAGACCTATGAGGCGGAGATCAATGTCTACGCGCAGAACCGGACCGGTCTGCTCGTCGACATATCCCGCATCTTTACGGAGCGGAAGATCGATATTGACTCGCTGAGTTCGCGCACGAACAAGCAGGGCACGGCGACCCTTGAGATGAGCTTCCAGGTCCACTCGAGAGAGGAGCTCGGCGGAGTGATCGCCCAGATCCGCAAGATACCGAACGTCATCGATGTCACCCGGAAGACAGGCTGACGCCGCGCCGGGATGGCCGTATAGAGGACGAAATACAACTATATATGGCTGGCATTTGAAAAAATGTCACCATGTATAGTTTTTTTTATCAATATCAAAAATTTCCCATACCATAGTTCATGGAGCGGCCTTATCGAAATTTTGCTCCGCAGGGACGCTCCCGCCAGACGACGCCGGCTCAAGACATAAATTTGATTTCAGTCTGCATCAAATTCAAGTCTCGCACGCGAGACCTGGCGCGGGATTCGGGTCAGCGCCAGCTGAGATATAAAGTGGGAAGTTTAGTCAATAATACAACGAATATTTTTGTGAGGCTGTCCGCGGCGTGCGGATGTTTGGACAGTACCCTGCGGAAAGAGGAGTTAGTTATGGCAGAAATGAGAGTATACGCACTTGAGGTCGGCATGATCCAGACGAATTGTTATCTGATCCTGGACGCGGAGTCGGGTGAGCTGATTATTGTCGATCCGGGCGATGACGCGGATGTAATCAGCGAAAAGATCAGGGAACTCGGCGGAAAGCCGGTCGCTATTTTCCTGACACACGGCCACTATGATCATGTCCTGGCGGTCAACGATCTGAAGAAAATGTATCCGGAGATCGTGATCTATATTTCCGAACAGGATGCCGCAATGCTGAAGGATGATGAGCTCAACTGTACCTGCTACGGTGAGTGGAGCCCCATCGAACCGGACCGGCTCGTCAAAGACGGCGACAGCATTGATCTGGCAGGTTTTCACTGCCAGGTCCTGCATACGCCGGGCCACACCGCCGGAAGCGTGTGCTACTATTATGAGGCGGAGGGAGTTTTATTTGCGGGAGACACGCTTTTCTGGTGCAGCTACGGAAGGACGGACCTGCCGACAGGCAGCGACAGGCAGATGCTCGCATCCTTAACGCGCCTGCTCACGGAGCTGCCGGACAATGTGACGGTGCTCTGCGGACACGGACGCAGCACAACGATAGGCTATGAGAAGAGAGTAAAGGAATTTGCGAAATAGAAGGAGGCAGAACACTGCCCGGAGGATGTATGAAGGTCGGTATCAGACTGAACAAAGATGATTTTATGTATGACGTGCACTCGCTCGTGAAGGCGTTTTTCCCGGACGACGATGTAAGTATCTATACCGGGGATGAGACCGAAAAATGCAGGGTGCCGAAAGACCTGGAGTTTCAGGTGACCGTACCGGAATATGAAGACAGGAAGGACGCGAAGGACACACTCAAGCGGTCCCTCTACGACACACTCCGGGATTATACCGGCCGCGAACTGCCGTGGGGGACTCTGTCCGGCATCCGGCCGACGAAGATTCCTATGAAGATGCTGGAAGAGGGCGTGGATGAGGAGGCGATCATCCGCAGTATGATGGATTCTTACCTTGTCTCCCGCGGGAAAGCGGAACTTGCTCTTACGGTGGCAAAAAATGAGAAGCGCCTGCTCGATGGAGTTCCGACGGGCGGCGACAGCATGAGCCTCTATCTGCATGTCCCGTTCTGCCCGTCCATCTGTCTCTACTGCACATTCTCCGCCTCGCCGGCAGCAGCATGG
>JAZRKZ010000367.1:0-4424 GCA_045646565.1 Lachnospiraceae bacterium | reverse complement strand
TCGTCCATGCTTCCCACCACAACACAGGAGACAAGTGGTGTGTATATCCGATGTATGACTTCGCTCATCCGATCGAGGATGCGATCGAGGGGATCACACACTCGATCTGCACGCTTGAATTCGAGGATCACAGACCGCTTTACGAGTGGGTCGTCGATCACACCGAGTGGGAGCATCCGCCGAAGCAGATTGAATTTGCCAAAATGTATCTGACAAATGTCGTCACCGGCAAGCGCTATATCAAGCGCCTGGTTGAGGACGGTATCGTGGACGGCTGGGACGATCCGCGTCTTGTCACGATCGCAGCTCTGCGCCGCCGCGGCTTCACGCCGGAATCGATCCAGAAGTTCGTCGAGCTCGTCGGCGTCGCCAAGGCGGATTCGTCGGTCGACTACGCGATGCTGGAGTACTGCATCCGCGAAGACCTGAAGATGAAGGTCCCGCGCATGATGGCGGTCCTTGATCCGGTAAAGCTTGTCATTGACAACTATCCGGAAGACGTGACCGAGATGCTCGAGGCGGACAACAACCTTGAGAATCCGGAAGCGGGCAAGCGTCTTGTCCCGTTCGGCCGTGAACTTTATATTGAGCGCGACGATTTTATGGAAAAGCCGATTCCGAAGTATAAAAGACTGTATCCGGGCAATGAAGTCCGTCTCATGCACGCTTATTTTGTTAAAGCCACAAGCTGCGAGAAGGATGAGAATGGCAATGTGACGGTTGTTCACTGCACGTACGATCCGGAGACAAAGGCCGGTTCCGGCTTCACCGGACGCAAGGTGAAGGGAACGATCCATTGGGTGCCTGCGAAGGAGGCGTTCACGGCGACGGTCCGCCTGTATGAGAATCTTGTGGATGAGGAAAAGGGCGTTTATAATAAAGAGGACGGATCGCTCAACCTGAATCCGAATTCACTTACTGTCTGCGATAACGCGAAGCTTGAGCCGGCTCTTAAGTGCGTTCGGCCGTATGACAGCTTCCAGTTCGTGCGGAGCGGCTATTACTGTGTGGACGCAAAGGATTCCAGGGAAGGCGCGCCGGTCTTTAACCGTATTGTGAACATGAAGAGTTCGTTCAAACTTCCGAAATAAACAGGGACCGGGTTCCCGGTGACATTAAGTAAGGAGACTCGATATGGCAGAATTTAGTATGGAGTGCCTGAATACTTTTCTTGAGAATCAGGACAAGCTTTTTGACGAGCCTGTAGCGGAGACTCCGGAGGAGGCGGAAGCCTTCCTTGAGGATGTGATGGCTTGTGTTGTCGATACGATCGATGATGTTCGGGACTATTTTGACGAGGCAGGTATGGATATCGAAGGTATGTCCGACGAGGAGCTTGAAGAGGCGGCGGAGGTATTCGCGCTTCCGGGCGGCGGATATCTGATCGTCGAGTCGTAAGATGTATGTTCCGCAGCGGACCGGTGACGACGGGCCGCTGTCGGTCGGCGTATGAAGTGGCATGGAGGCAGATCATGGCGGATGAAAAGATGAGAGAGCTCTTTGCGAGCGGGAAGACGTTGGACAATGAGTACCGCAGGGAAGTACTCGGGAAGCTTTATGCGGATGTCAGGGCGAAAAAGCAGGAAATAGTCGGACATCTCGCAGACGATCTCGCGAAACCGTCCAAAGAGTGCGCGGTCATCTTTTCATCGATGATCGAGAAGCCTCTTCGCGTTGCGGCGAAGAAAGACTGGGTGAAGTGGAGCTGGCTCATGCCGATCCTGCCGGATTTTATCACGACCGGCCGCCGGTACAGACAGCCGCTCGGACTGATCCTCATTGAGACGGATCCGAGGGAGCCCTTTCTCTTTGCTTTCCCGAGATTCCTGGCATCGCTGATGGCGGGAAATCCGACGGTGCTGACATATGCGGGCAGGAAGACCGGGACATCCGCATATCTTGCGGAGCTGGTCAACTCGGATATACCTCGGGAGTTCGGCAGGATTGCACTTGCCGGAGAGGATATCCCGATGGAGGAGCCGGACTATGTCTTTGCGGAAGAGTATCCCGGGCGTGCGGTCGCGGTGTTCGACGCGACAGCCAACTTCGATAAGGGCGCGGAGAAGCTCATCTATTCCTGGAGAAGGATGGATGGTCTTGTCGGCGTGCGGCCGGAGATCATTTACTGCCCCGCTTCGATGAGAACTGCCCTCATAAAGCAGCTCGATAAATGGGGCCGCCGCGCGGTGGACGATGCCGAGGGGAGAAAGCTCAGAGTGATCGGCGTGAGCGGGGACGAAGATCTGGCAGGAAGACTCGACAAGGAGGGGGAGATATTCACCCTCTTCCTATTCTCCGATGAGGACGCGTATGCGGTAAAGACCGCTCTGGACAGGTCCTTTAAATATGCGAGCATCAACAGTGTGACGCTCAGGGCTCCGTCTATGCGCGAACTGTTCGATCAATGTGTAACTGTAAAAACGATAATGATGAGATAAGTAACTTGACTGAGAGAAAGACTGATAGAAATAAAGCCGGTACGACCGGAAAAAATAAGAAGAGAGGACGGAAAAGGGACCAAATGCGGATGCTGAACCTGCTCTGGCTGCTGGCGGCTGCTTTCGGCCTCCTTCTTTTTGTGTTGTTCATGCTGGGAAACAGCGCGATAAGGGGAGCAGGCAACCGGATGTTCACGACCAACGGCCTGTCGCAGGCGGTCCTTGAGTACAAGGATACCGTCGCCGAATACGCGGAAAAGAACGAAGTTTCCGAGTATACGGATTATCTGCTCGCAATCATGCAGATCGAGACCCGCGGCAGAGGCAGCGACGTCATGCAGGCGAGCGAGTCTCTTGGGCTTCCGCCCAATTCGCTGGAGCCGGAGGATTCGATCGCCCAGGGCTGCGCATATTTCGCGGAGATCCTCCGATATGCGCGCGCGAAGGGATGCGACTTTGACGCGGTGCTCCAATCCTATAATTTCGGGATCAATTACCTTGATTACGCGGCGGAGCGCGGCGGAGACAGTGATCTTGATATGGCGGCTTCTTTCGCCGAATGGAAGTCCGGCGGTGAGACGGCGAGATATACGGCCCGCATTGCGAGGGAATACAACGGCGGATGGAGATACAAATACGGCAACATGTTCTACGCTGAGCTTGTCAAGGAGGTCGTCCGGGAAATGGGGACCGGGGATAGTACTATGACCACATAAGCGGATGCGTGCAATCCCTGCCCAAAAGGCGCGACAGTGATGAAAATAAAACGGACCGTGGCGGTCCGGACGAATGATGAAACAGAGAATGATAGGAGAAGTTCTGAAAGAACGCTATGGGACCAAGGTCTACCGCCTTGCGCTGACTTGCGGGGCAACGTGTCCCAACCGGGACGGGAGCATTGTGCTTCCGGACGGGACGCCGCTTGTTGGCGGCTGCACGTTCTGTTCGGAAGGCGGGTCGGGCGAATATGCCGCCCCGTGTCTGCCTGTCGCAAGGCAGATTGAAATCGCAAGGAAGCATGTGGACGCCAAGATCTCCGCAAAGATCGCGATGGAGGACAGAAGATATATCGCGTATTTTCAGTCCTTTACGAACACATACGGACCGGTGGAAAAGTTCAAGCCCTTCTTTACGGAGGCAGCGGCCCATCCGCAGGTAGCCGCAGTTTCGATCGGAACAAGACCGGACTGTCTGCCGGATGAGATGGTGGATATGCTTCGGGATCTCGGCGCAAGATCCGGCAAAGAAGTCTGGATCGAGCTCGGTCTTCAGTCGATTCATGAAAAGACAGCTTCTCGCATAAAAAGAGGATATTCACTCGATGTCTTTTCGGATGCATATCAAAGGCTGACGGACGCAGGTCTCACCGTGATCGTTCATGTGATCCTGGGCCTGCCCGGGGAGAGCCGGGAGGATATGCTGGAGACGATGCGGTATCTGGCGTCGCAAAGACCGGTCCTTTCCGGCGTGAAGATCCAGGTCCTCAATATCCTGCGCGGGACACAGATGGCCAGGGAGTATGAGGCAGATCCGTTCCCGCTCCCGACTCTTGACGAGTACTGCGGGCTTGTTGGAGACTGTCTTGCCGTTCTGCCGGCAGAGACAGTGGTCCATCGTCTGACCGGCGACGGGCCGAAGAAGCTGCTCATCGCGCCGTGCTGGGTGGCGGACAAAAAACGGGTCCTGAACCGGATGAGGGCAGTAGTAGGTTGAATAGGAGTATTTGATGAATATAGTAAGCGGGATCCTGCTCCTTTGCGGGATCGTGAGTTTTATCTATGGAATAATTATATGGGCGATCCAGTCCGGCAGTATGTTTTTTGTTGTGTGGCTGGGTCTGGGCTGCGTGCTGGCCGCTCTTGCCGCGGGTATATCCAGAGGGGTATACGCACTGGTCCCGCAGCCGGTCAGGATCGTTGTTCTGGTCCTTATTGCAGCAGCTCTTGCAGCGCTGGTTTTCTTCGAGGCCAGGATCTCCTCCTGCTT
>JAZRKZ010000366.1:0-4641 GCA_045646565.1 Lachnospiraceae bacterium | reverse complement strand
GAGAGCCGGTGACCAATCAGGTGGATTTTGAGACAGGCTACAGAAAATTTAAGGCAGATTAAAGCAGGCAGCGGATATTGAAAGCTCAACTTAATGAATAAAGTCAATTACCAGCGCGAGCTGGAGAAAATCATCAATGTAAACACAAGAATCGGGAAAGTCCCGACGTTACTTCTGCACAGCTGCTGCGCACCATGCAGCAGCTGGTGTCTTGAGTACCTGTCACAGTATTTTCAGATCACGGATCTCTATTACAATCCGAATATCACGGACGAAAATGAGTACCGGCTGCGCGAGGAGGAGCTGAAACGGCTGATCCGCGAGCAGCCTCACACGCATCCGGTGACTTTTCTGGCCGGCCGATATGAGCCGGAGAAGTTCCGGGAAATATCCCGAGGTCTTGAGATGTGTCCGGAGGGCGGCGAACGGTGCTTCAAATGTTATGAGCTGCGCATCCGCGAAGCGGCGGAGGCAGCAAAGCAGGGCGGTTTCGACTACTTCACAACGACTCTCACAATCAGCCCGCTGAAGAACGCTGAAAAACTCAATGAGATCGGCTTTCGCGTGGCAGCTGAGACAGGCACGAACTGGCTGCCGTCTGATTTCAAGAAGAAGGGCGGCTTTCTCAGATCGACACAATTGTCAAAAGAATACGGACTATACCGGCAGAATTATTGCGGCTGCGCGTTCTCAAAGCGTGACGCCGAGGCCAGGACATTGTCATCACAGGAAGCGTGACGCTGTCTAACGCCAAAACAAGAACAACATTACTACCATACTAAAAAGTAAAACAGTTAGTGAGGAGGTTCAACATGGCTCAGTTATGGGGCGGTCGCTTTACTAAAGAGACTGACAAACTCGTCTACAATTTCAACCAGTCGATCGGCTTCGATCAGAAGTTCTTCCATCAGGATGTCCGGGGCAGCCGCGCGCACGTGCGGATGCTCGCAAAGCAGGGGATCCTCACAAATGAAGAGATGGAAGCGATCCTGACCGGGCTCGACGGGATCGAGAAGGATGTCGACGAGGGAAGGCTTGCGATCGGCGATACATATGAGGATATTCACTCGTTCGTGGAAGCAGTCCTGACAGACCGCATCGGCGACGCCGGCAAGAAGCTTCACACCGGCAGGAGCCGAAACGATCAGGTGGCCCTCGACATGAGGCTCTATGTGCGCGATGAGATCGATGAGACGTCGCAGCTGCTCCTTTCGCTGCTTCAGACAGTCCTGCAGATCATGAAGGAGAATGGGGAGGCGTATATGCCGGGGTTTACGCACCTGCAGAAAGCGCAGCCCGTAACGCTCGCCCATCACTTCGGCGCGTATTTTGAAATGTTCCGCAGAGATTTTGAGCGGATCCGCTCGATCCGTCAGCGCATGAATGTCTGCCCGCTCGGCAGCGGCGCACTGGCAGGAACGACATATCCGCTTGACCGCGAATACACCGCAAGCCTCCTCGGATTCGACCGCGCGTCGAACAATTCCATGGACGGCGTTTCCGACAGGGATTATGTCATTGAGACTCTGAGCGCATTTGCGACCATCATGATGCATCTGTCGAGGCTCAGCGAGGAGATGATCATCTGGAATTCAAATGAATATAAGTTCATCGAACTCGACGACACCTACGCGACCGGCAGCAGCATCATGCCGCAGAAAAAGAATCCTGATATCGCGGAGCTCATCCGCGGCAAGACAGGCCGTGTGTACGGCGCGCTCACGACGCTGCTCACCGTCATGAAAGGCATCCCGCTGGCTTACAACAAGGATATGCAGGAAGATAAGGAGATGACGTTCGACGCCATCGACACGTCCAAGAGCTGCATCCACCTGATGGCCGGCATGCTTGCTTCCACGTCGTTCAACTATGAGCGCATGGCCGCCTCGGCCCGCGGCGGCTTCACGAACGCGACGGACGCAGCGGATTACCTGGTAAAGAAGGGCGTTCCGTTCCGCGACGCGCACAGCATCATCGGCCGTCTGGTCCTTTACTGCATCGCTAAGAACATCGCGATGGACGACCTCACGATGGACGAGTGGAAGGCAGAGTGTGATGTCTTTGACGAGGATATCTATGAAGCGATCTCGCTTCGGACCTGCGTCATACAGCGCATGACCAAGGGCGCGCCGGGCGCGATGGCGGAGGAGATTGCGGCTTCGGAGGCATTCGTAGAAGAAGCCATGAGACTCCTGGCGGTAAAATGAGTTCCGGGGGCATTCATTAAATTTGGTTGATTTGCAAATGACACTTGACTTCACCTCTTTATATGATTAAAGTGTTATGTATGTCGCAAATCGACGAGGAGGTATTATTATGGCAGATAAGCTCAAGGTAGGTATTCTTGGGGCAACAGGTATGGTCGGCCAGCGTTTCATCACGCTCCTTGCAGATCATCCGTGGTATGAGATCAAAGTTCTTGCCGCCAGCGCAAGAAGTGCAGGCAAGACATATGAAGAAGCAGTCGGCAGCAAATGGAAAATGGATACGCCGACGCCGGAATTCGTTAAGGGTATGATGGTCAGGAACATCGCCGACATCGAGGAGGTCACATCCGAGGTCGATTTCGTGTTCTCCGCAGTCAACATGTCCAAGGACGAGATCCGCGCGATCGAGGAAGAATACGCGAAGACAGAGACTCCGGTCGTCTCCAACAACAGCGCCCATCGCTGGACTCCGGACGTCCCGATGGTCATTCCGGAAATCAACCCGGAGCACTATGAAGTCATCGAAGCTCAGAAGAAGCGTCTCGGCACAACACGCGGCTTCATCGCTGTCAAGCCGAACTGCTCGATCCAGAGCTATATCCCGTGCCTTGCCGCATGGAAGGAATTCGAGCCGACCAAGCTCGTCGTTTCCACGTATCAGGCTATTTCCGGGGCGGGTAAGACATTTGCAGACTGGCCGGAAATGGTCGGCAACATCATCCCGTATATCGGCGGCGAGGAAGAGAAGTCCGAGCAGGAGCCGCTCAAGGTCCTCGGCCACATTGAGAACGGACAGATCGTCAAGGCTGAAAGCCCGCTGATCTCCGCTCAGTGCATCCGCGTTCCGGTCCTCAACGGACACACAGCGACGGTCTCCATCAGCTTCGCGAAGAAGCCGACGAAGGAAGAGCTGATCGACAGACTCGTGAATTTCAGCGGTCTGCCGCAGCAGCACAAGCTTCCGCACGCTCCGGCCCAGTTCGTGCAGTATCGTGAGGAGGACAATCGTCCGCAGGTCCTCGAAGATGTGAACTACGAGGGCGGTATGGGCGTTACCATCGGCCGTCTGCGCGAAGACACGATCTTTGATTTCAAGTTCGTCGGTCTTTCCCACAACACACTGCGCGGCGCAGCCGGCGGCGCTGTTGAGAGTGCGGAGATGCTGACAGCTCTCGGCTATATCAAAGCTAAATAAAACATTAAGCAAAGGGGCTTAAACTACCGCACGGCAGTTGGGCCCTCTTTGAAGTTAAGGAGAAAAATCCAGTTGAAATCACTTTTTATCGCGGAGAAACCGAGCGTGGCTCAGGAATTTGCACGGGCACTCAAAGTTAACGGACCACGGCGTGACGGTTATATCGAATCGGATGACTACGTTGTCACCTGGTGCGTCGGCCATCTCGTCACGATGAGCTATCCGGAAGTTTACGATATTAAGTATAAAAGATGGAGTCTCGACACGCTTCCTTTCATCCCGGACGAATTCCGGTATGAGATCATCCCGGCGGTCAGCAAGCAGTTCAAGGTCGTGAGCGGCCTGCTCGCACGAGGCGATGTGGGCACGATCTATGTGTGCACCGACTCGGGACGAGAGGGAGAGTACATTTACCGCCTGGTCGAGATGATGTCTCCGGCGGTCGTAAAGAGCAAGGACCGGCGCCGCGTGTGGATCGATTCCTTCACGGACGAGGAGATTGCGCGGGGAATCCGCGAGGCAAAGCCCCTCAAGGCCTACGATCATCTGAGTGATTCCGCGTATTTAAGGGCCAAAGAAGACTACCTCATGGGAATCAATTTCTCACGAGTGCTCACGCTCAAATACGGCGGCGGGATCAGTGATTATCTTGGAGGCAAATGGAAAGCCGTCGCCGTCGGCCGTGTCATGACCTGCGTTCTCGGCATGGTCGTGCGCCGCGAGCGCGAGATCCGAAACTTTGTCAAAACGCCGTTCTACCGGGTCATCGGCGTGTTCGGCGGGATCGAGGCCGAGTGGCGGGCGGTCCCTCCGAGTGAGTACTATATTGGCGACCCAAAGAAAACGCAAAACGGAGCCCAGGATCCCGCGCAGGGAACGGAGCCAAATGCCGGAGGCAATAAAACTTCTACAGGTACTGCAAATGAACCCGACGACGCCAACGCCTTCAACCTCTCACCGCTTCTTTATAAGGAGAACGGTTTCCGAAAGAGAGAGGACGCGGAAGCTCTGATCGCCAAGCTGAAGACGGTCGATCCCTACGAGGGCGTTGTGAGCAGCATCACTCGGCGGAAAGAAAAGAAAAATCCGCCGATGCTCTATAACCTCGCCGAGCTTCAGAATGTCTGCTCGCGTATGTTCAAGATCTCACCTGACCAGACGCTTCAGATCGCGCAGGAGCTGTACGAAAAGAAGATGACCACCTACCCGCGTACCGACGCCCGCGTGCTTTCAAGCGCT
>JAZRKZ010000365.1:0-2075 GCA_045646565.1 Lachnospiraceae bacterium | reverse complement strand
TCGAACATCTCAATGCAGATGACAGCCTTCACCAGATCCTTGCGGAACGTGTACGGGAATGTCATTGTACTCAGATTTTCCTTTGTGATGCGGTGGGTGTTCATTGTAAATCCCGCCTGGGAGATCTCTCGCTGGAATTTGTCCAGCATAGTGGAGGCAAAGTGCGACTGTGTCAGAAAAGCGGCGGTCAGCAGCGCGATCTCTCCCTGATACTGCTGGGACGCGGGGGTAGAGATCACTTCGTCGGCCCCCAGGATGGAATTGACATAGGAGAACTGCTTGTATCCCATTTCCACAGCCTTCTGCAGGATCTTATCCCGCGTAGATGCCGCAATGCCGTCGGAATTGTTAATTGCTTTGGATACCGTGTTGCGGGAGATGCCGAGTTCATCGGCAATGTCCTGTAAAGTCACTTTCTTCATTTCACGCTCCTCCAATTCTCAAAACGCCCAGATGTGAAGCACTGTCGGAAACTGTATTTTGAAATTATACCATGAAAAAAGGAAAGCGGTCAAATATTTGTAACTATATCATAGGTGCAAATGTAAACTATGAAGATTTTACTGCTGGCAAAATACAGATCCCCAAATTCGTAAATTCCCCAGTATATCACCGGAAAAACGGGCAAAAAGTTACATATGCGCAGAATCAGATTGACTTTTTTCAACAAATAAGTTACAATTTCACCATCAAGGGTGCGAATGCACATTTTGATCCGTGTGCGCACACGTCAAGATTACTTTATGCACCATGTATTTACTTGAGGAAGGGAGGTAAATCAATGAAAAAAACATCGGAATCCGCTGCAGCCGGAAGCGGCGGAAATTCCAAAATGCACAACACAATGGTCTACATTCGACAACATTGGCAGCTGTATGTGATCTTCATGCTGCCGGCGTTTCTGCTTACGATCATCTTCCGCTACATCCCAATGGGCGGTATAGCGATCGCTTTCACGGAATACAACCCGATCCGGGGAATCTTTGGGAGCGAATGGGTCGGTTTCGAGCATTTCCGCCGGTTCCTGTCGTCTCCGGACTTTATGCGGTATCTGGTAAATACCCTGAAGCTGAGTGTCTTCGGACTGCTGTGGGGCTTCCCGGCTCCGATCCTGCTGGCATTCCTGCTTAACCGCATTCTCAGCGCCAAGACGAAACAGAAGATCCAGCTCGTGCTCTATATGCCGAACTTTATTTCTGTCATCGTCCTCTGCGGTATCGTTCGCATTTTGCTGGCGCCTACCGGCATGGTGAACATGATGCTCGGTACTTCTTTCAACTTCATGACAATGCCCTCTGCTTTCCGGACGATTTACATCGCCTCCGGTATCTGGCAGGGCGCAGGCTGGGCATCCATCATTTATACCGCGGCTCTGTCCAATGCCAGTAAGGAACTCAAGGAAGCTGCCGTAATCGACGGCGCGAACATCATCCAGCAGATCCAGGCTGTTGAATGGCCTGCTATCAAGGACACAGTGCTGATCCAGTTCATCATGTCCGTCGGTAATATCATGTCCGTCGGCTTTGAAAAGGCATACGCGCTGCAGACCGACCTCAACCTGAACGCGTCGGAGATCATTTCCACTTACGTGTACAAGAAAGGTCTTCTGGATGGCGACTACGGTTTCTCCACTGCAGTCGGCCTGTTCAATACCGTTATCAATGTCATTCTTCTGGTAACAATGAACTCTCTCGTTAAGAAGATGAATGACGGCAAGGGTATTTAAGGGAGGTGCGGAATATGAAGACTAAAAAGAGAAGTGAATTTTCCAAGCTGCCCTCCGGCGATAAGGCTTTGCTGATCGTTGCCTATGCGATCCTCGGATTGTTCCTGGTGGCGATCATCCTGCCGATCATTTACATTATCCTCGCTTCCTTTATCGATCCGGTCACGCTGCAGAACAGCGGCCTGACCTTCGATTTCAGCAAGTGGACGCTCACTGCCTATGAGCGCGTCCTGGGCAATCCGCAGATCTGGGTCGGCTTCAAGAACGCGCTGATCTACTCGGTCCTGTTCACGATCATCTTCGTTGTAGTGACGCTGCTGGCAGCCTATCTCATGTTCCGCGCTGATTT
>JAZRKZ010000364.1:0-4242 GCA_045646565.1 Lachnospiraceae bacterium | reverse complement strand
GAACGACATGGCTACGATCCGACTTCTCTTCGCTGATGTCAGGATAACCTTTGAGAGCTTTGCTCACAGTCGATACAGACACTCCAAGGATCGCTGATATATCTCTAAGATACACCATTTGCGCCCACCTCCTTTTATCATGATCGTATCGGGCCTCCCTGCCCTGCTGCAAGAATATTATTTCCGGCCGTTTCATTCTTGCCGCGAACGTAAATACAGCTTTCGATATTTCTAAAATATTTTCGACACCAGCAGGTTCGAACTCTTTGTTTGTCTTTAACTCTGGTTTCTTTGATTCTGTTTTCTTTGACAATGTTTTTTATTTCTCTCGATTTTTATTGTTGACAAATCCGGCTTCTTTTTGTAGAATACTATTGCTGTGTAAGTGTAGCTCAGCTGGATAGAGCGTCTGGCTACGGACCAGAAGGTCGCGAGTTCGAATCTTGTCACTTACATCACAAAAGCTCCGTCATATGACGGAGCTTTTTTTATAGTTCAATTCACAGTAATCGACGTAGTTTTATGGGCAGCAAGGGCATTTGACTGAGGTCATTGGGCCTTAACGACCACCTCCAGGCTCAGCCACACGCCGTTGACCCTGACCTTCAGCGTGGTGGTGCCGGCCTTGAGGCCCTTGACTTTGATGGTGGAGACCGCCTTTTCCGAGACGATCTCAGCGATGTCTGTGCTGCGGTAATCGTTGCTGGTGCCGGGCGCGCGGCCGACGATCGCCACGAGCTTGCTCGCGCCCTTCTTGAGGGTGATAGTCTTTTCGGCGAGTTCCGGGGAAGTGGCAACCTTGACCGTGCAGGACAGCGTCTTGCCCGTGTCGAGGGTCGCCGTCAGAGTGGCGCTGCCTTTCGTGAGGGCTTTGACCAGGCCTTTCGAGACGGTCGCGACCTTGCTGTCGGACGAAGACCATTTCGTCACTGTGCCACCGGTCACCTTAAGCACAAGCGTGTCGCCGGCTTTGAGTCTTGCGGAAGAGAAGTTCAGGCTCGCTTCGGGAGTAGCGGCGGAGCCGGTTCTTCTTCATAGGAGCTCTCATATTCGCCGCTGCTTCTCGGGAGACAGTACATTACCAGATAATTCTTCGTATATTCACTGTTCTGGTAAAGGTAATAGACACCGTCCTTTGTTTCGACAGCTGACGCGTCCTTCGGATTATCTGCTTTGAAATCGTTGAACGTATAGTACAGCGGTTCTCCCTGATCGGTATCGGGGTCATACAGGAATGTGTTCCCAAAGCCGTCCGCCGCGCAGTTAAAGAAGATGAATCCGTTCTTTACCGGGGCGCAGACCGCTTTTGCAGTGGAGAGCACTGTACCCGGCTCGTCCTGATCAGATCCTTCGTACTTCCCGGTAAACGGAATATCACTGAGCGTCGTCCATTCACTGCCGTCAAAACAGTATGTTTTAAGGGACACCCGCCTTTTGTCCGATCCATCCGTGTAATCGTCTCCGAGCATCATATACAGTTTATTATCCTTCACCGCGACGATCTGCATTTCAGGACTCGCATTCAGGTCCGTTTCCCCGGACCATTCGCCTGACGCGATATCATAGCTGTATACCAGAGAATTGCGCGGATTGTCCGCTTCGACCGCTTCCCCGGGACAAACACAGTATATTTTCCCGTTCATCGCTGCAAATCTTAATGCAAGGACATTCAATTGGATGCCGTCTCCCGGATCGTCGATCTCAGTGAATGACCATGCGGGCTTGTCAGCCGTATAATCCAGCGACGCCAGAAGACGGAACTGTTCCTGTCTGTTTTCCAACAAAGGCGCCACACTAAGAATCAGATCACTTTGATATGCTCCCTTCCAGGTAGACAAGCGAAATAACAAAAAGCTTGTTGCCAGGAAGGGGGCATTTTTGTCTTTCAAACACAAGTATACTTATGATGAGAAAGCAAAGATTCTCTTGGAGTATCAAGCAGGAGTCCACGGCTTTCGAGAACTATGCCGAATCTATGGCATTGCGCAGCAGTCGCTGAAAGACTGGATAAGGCTTTATGAAACCTTCGGTATGGACGGGTTAAAGACCGGGTCTTCTGCTACACATTATTCCAGAGAAACGAAGCTGGCCGCTGTTCAGGATTATCTGGCTCATAAACTGCCAGTTAAAGAGATTCTGAAAAAATATCAGATACGTTCAGATACGCAACTACGCAAATGGATTAAAAAGTATAATGGTCATGAGGAACTGAAGGCTTCCGGAACAGGAGGAACCACAATCATGACCAAAGGAAGAAAGACCACCTTTGATGAACGGGTGGAGATCGTTCAATACTGCATTGCACATGACCATAATTATGCTGAAACAGCGGCTAAATTCGGTGTTTCCTATCAACAGGCACGAAGCTATACCGTCAAGTATGAAGCAGGCGGGGTAGACGCCCTTCAGGACCGGCGCGGCAGATCAAAGCCAGTTGAAGAAATGTCTGAACTGGAGAAGCTCCGGGCTGAGAACAGGATCCTGCGCGCCGAAAAGGAACGGGCCGAAATGGAGGCATCTTTCCTAAAAAAACTCGACGAAATAGAGAGGAGGCGGGGCTGAGCCTGATCAGACATGAGCAGATCTATCAGGCGATCAAGGAAGAACATGAAGAGCATGGATATCCGATCAGAGCGCTTTGCGAGCTGGGCCATGTGAACCGTTCCGCATACTACAAATGGCTCCGCAGAGGTATTCCTGCCTATGAAGCAGAGAACGAACGGATCGCCAATGTGATCGAGAAGATCCACTCGGAAAGTCCCGATAAGGGTTATCGTAGAATAAAGGATGATCTGAAGAAGTATCACGGCATCAAGGTAAACGACAAACGCGTACTGCGGATCTGCCGGAAGAAAGGGATAAAATCCACGATCAAGTATTCCAACCACGGATGTACCAGGAGGGCAGCACATCCCCAGTTCATTGCTGAGAACATCCTGAACCGGGAGTTCACAGCTGATAAGCCCAATGAAAAATGGCTGACGGATGTCACCGAATTCAAATGGTATGATGAGAATAAGGACAAGCATAAAGTGTATCTTAGTGCGATCCTTGATCTCTATGACAGGCGGATCGTCACATATGTGATCAGTGACCACAACGACAATCCGCTGGTCTTTACTACGTTTGATAAGGCGATCGCCGCTAATCCGGGGGCATCTCCTCTGTGCCATTCAGATCGAGGATTTCAATACACCCACCGAGATTTCCATGCGAAACTTGAAGCAGCCGGAATGACACAGAGCATGTCCAGAGTAGCAAAATGTATCGACAATGGTCCGATGGAAGGATTCTGGGGCATTCTGAAACGTGAACGGTATTATGGCAATCGATTTACTGACAGGGACTCTCTTGTGAAAATGATAGAGGACTACATAGAATACTACAACAACAGACGGTTACAACGTAAACTGGGGGTTTTAACACCATTCGAGAAACACGAGCAATATCTGGCGGCAGCATAAAAACTGCCACCAGATCATCCAATCTGATGGCAGGAAATTTTGTTTTTTTTATTGTCTACTTGACGGGGAGCAGTTCACTTAGTGCGACACCCCCTTAACGTTTTATCACTTATCGACCCAAATTGCAGGACGCACCCCAAACGAATTGTTAAAGGTAAGCATACCATACTCTAGGACGGCTCCTTCGCAATTCACATACTTAGCGTAATGCGGGAGCTCTCCGGCCTCTCTCACCCACCACCAGCAATTGCCATTGGTATACTCATAGACGCCCTGTGCTTCGGCATAAGGCGTAGCTCCGGTTTTTCTCGCTTTATTGGAGTCAAAATAATCCTCAAGCTCCTCCTGATCCAAAATAAATGCCTGATCAGTAGTGCTGCCACCATCTGCGTTCGCATGTTTCTTGTTTACAATACTGCCAATCTGTTCCTCTGTGAAAGCTTCTTCCAAAAATGATGAGTTCAACCAATAACGCAGAGAGCAGATATCCCAGGATGTCTCTTCCCACACATCATTGTAGCAAAGACAGTCGATCACTTCAGATGTGATCAAAAGGTACCGGCCGTCCTCCTCGTCTAGAACGATCCACTCAAGCGGTTCTTTACCGTTATTGAAATTATTATCCTTCTCATATCTGCCAAAATAAACATAATCACCAATTGAAGTTTGATTGGTAATAGTATCAACAGGAGTCGCTGACTGATCAGACGTCTCATTCGTATCTTGTTCTACACTTTCCTGATCTGCATCTGCATTGTTTTCCGCTTCAGTTGCAGGT
>JAZRKZ010000363.1:0-2835 GCA_045646565.1 Lachnospiraceae bacterium | reverse complement strand
AAGAACGCCATATTTGTCCGCCTTCATCTGATAGGTCGTATTCTTTGTATGGATCGTAAAAAGCCTTCCGTTTTCCCCGACTGAGATTGCCATGTTTACCTCTTTCTTTTAATTTTCTTCTATTATCTCTTCAACTGTCTTTTCAATATATCTTTCCAAATATCTGTCCGTGTTTCAGAACATGTGCGATACATGGGTATTCTACTTTTCTGTACCTGCTGCATCTATAGCATAATTTAGCGTTTTTATATCTTGTTGCCACAATAGAGGAATAACGGCTCATTTAATAGCATTATGGTATAAAAAAGTGACAGGGGGACTTTCCCCTGTCACGCCTTTGTCACCTTCAGTTCCGGGGCCGGCTTCCCGCTCCGCTCTCTTTGCCCTCATCAAAGTACTGTTTGATCGTCCTGTCCACCGCCTGCAGCATTAAGAACATGATCGCCGTATCGATGGGCAGCATGACGGCATTCGAGACGACTCTTCCCGGAAGGATCGCCATAAAGCCTTTTCCGTATAGCATATTGAGCCACAGCGTGTTCAGAAAAAGATTTACGATCACTTTCACCATCAGCTGCGCGGCGAACACCCTCCTGAGGGAGAGCTTGTGCCTGTACAGAAAGGCTCCGTAGAAGATGCCGCCCAAAGCGGCGCTTACCGTAAATCCGGGAAAAAAGGCGCCTTCCGGTTTGATCAGGTACTTGATGATATCGAGCGCGGCTCCGAAGATCCCTCCGACAGCCGGCCCGAAGAGATACGCCACCACCTGGTTTGGAAGGCCCGAAAATCCGATCCGGATATAGGGGCCGAGACTGACCGACGCCACCATGTTAAGAGCCATGGCGGCCGCGCACATCATGCCGCAGAACGTGATCACCCTGAGCTTTTTGAACTCGCTAAGCGACCTGATCCACATGGAACCTGTCATGAATCCTTTGTTCTCAGCCATAATAAAAACCTCCTCATATAGCTGAAACGATCCATGCTACATAAGGAGATCCGACTCTCTCGGTACAAACGGCTCAGTTCACCTTTCATGTTCATTGCCGCAGTACCTTTTATGCAGCAGCGGGATGCGGACCATGCACCGCAAACAACGGAATTTCCATTGCTTTTCGTCCGGATGACAACTCCCTGTCCACCCGGCACTTCACGCGCACGATCCTACTCTGCCTACATCCCCATATTATCACATCCGCGGACAAATCGTTCTGTGAAATATGCCAAATTTAACCGTGAATGTGTTACTATATTTGGAAGAATGCTGTTATGAGGGCAGCAACGCATCATGACCGCCCAAGGCGTACGGAGGCAGATATGTTCCATGTGATAGTCAATCCATCAAGCAGTTCAGGCCGCGGCAAGAGCCAGTGGGATAAGATCGAGGAGCGCTTCAAAAAGAGCGGCGCCTCCTACAAAGTCCACTACTCCTCGCCCGCTCATTCCATCGAGGACATCTGCGGAGAACTCACCTCTTCAGGGGAGGATGTCAGCCTGGTCATTCTGGGCGGAGACGGCACCATGAACGCTGCAGTCAACGGGATCCGCAATTTCGAGCATACCCGGGTGGGCTTTATCCAGACCGGCTCCGGCAACGACCTCATGAAAGGGCTCGGGATCAGTCAAAATACAGACGAATTGGCAGATTCGATCCTGAAGAACGAAGTCGTGCGCAACTGTGATATCGGCAGGATCACCTTCCACAACCGTTCCAGCCTGCTTGACCCCTTTACGCACAAGCCGCTGGATGAGGACGCCATCGGTCCCGACGGATCGTCTGCCGCTGTAAGGCTGTTCAACATCAGCACCGGCATAGGGTTTGACGCCGCCGTCTGCGAGAGGGCGGATACTTCCGCTTTTAAATCCATCCTCAACAAGATCCGTATGGGCAAGCTCATTTACATCGCGGAAGCGATCCATATGATCCTTGCGAGCCCTATGGTCACTATGAAGATCGATTGTGACGGCGTTTCAAAGATGTACCCCAGAACGCTTTTTGCGGTCGTCATGAACACCTGCTATGAGGGCGGCGGGTTCAAGTTCTGCCCTGACGCTGTCAGTACGGACGGCATTTTAGACCTGTTCGGCGCCAACGACCTCCACCGCATGAACTTTTTCAGGATCTTCCCGACCGCTTACGACGGGAACCACCTCAGGTTCAAAGGACTGTTCACGGAAAAAGCCCGCAAAATCTCCATTAAGAGCGTGGAGCCGCTCTGGGTCCACACCGATGGAGAAGTCTTGTGCAAGTCGAGCCATATCACAGTCGACCTGTATCCGCACAAACTGCAGCTGCTGATCTAGCGTATCGGCGGGTCTGGCCCCTGGCGGCACATAACGGCATGGTTAAAGGCAGGCAGTATACCCGTCTTCGGCTCACGTTCCTAATGCTCTCAGCCGGATATACTGCCTGCCTTATCTGTGCCTCTTTTATGCCGCCGGGGACCGGACCCGCCGATACGCTTTACTCCTCCAGTTCTTCGTATCTGGCGAGCGAAGCCTTTCTGAACAGTTCGAGCGCCTCTTCGAGCGTCGTCTTTCCTGTTATGTAATCCATCATGGAGACCCGGAAACCGAGATCCAGATCCTCGTCATAGGAGGTCGTGTGCTGCTGCGAGAGCTCCTCCGCGACTTCCAAATAGACCGGGACCGGATTCTGCCTGCCCAGAACATCCACCTTGTAGCCGCTCTCCGCGATCTCCTTCATGCCGCTCACCGTATTCGTGAACTCATGGATATCCTCCGTGATCTTCATCATGAGCTGCGGGTCACAGGTGAGCGTCCTCATGATCGATCCCGCAAGCTCTATGTTGTCGCTGCCTGCAGCTGCGATGA
>JAZRKZ010000362.1:0-4212 GCA_045646565.1 Lachnospiraceae bacterium | reverse complement strand
GGGGTGACCAATGATGGAATTAACAGAGGCGCTCGCTAAAATATGCGGGTGTGAGAACATATACACAGACGAGCCTATGATGAAGCATACATCGTTCAGGATCGGAGGCCCGGCAGACTATTTTGTGACGCCGGTGTCCGGACAGATGCTGAGCGAGACGGTCGATTATCTGAGAAGGGCAGATATCCCGTACTTCATCCTCGGCAACGGCAGTAATCTGCTTGTCTCTGACGAAGGCGTGCGGGGAGTTGTCATTCAGATCGGAAAGAACATGAGCGATATCCGGATCGAAGGCAGCCGTGTCTATGCGGACGCGGGCGCCCTGCTCTCCACAGTCGCCGCAAAGGCGGCTGCTGCGTCGCTGACCGGTATGGAATTTGCCGGAGGCATACCCGGCAGTGTCGGAGGAGCCTGTGTCATGAACGCAGGCGCGTACGGCGGAGAGATGAAAGATATTCTCACCTCCGTTACCGCGTTATTCACCGACGGAAGTATCCGGAAAGTTCCGGCGGCAGAGCTGGAACTTGGCTACCGGCATTCAGCCCTCATGAAGAACGGGGCTGTGGTCATCGGGGCGGAAATCAGTCTCCGCGAGGGTGATATTGAAGAGATCCGCGCGAAGATGGAGGATCTGAAGGAACGGCGCGTTTCAAAGCAGCCGCTGGATCTGCCGAGCGCGGGTAGTACGTTCAAGAGACCGGAAGGATATTTTGCGGGCAAGCTGATCATGGACGCCGGACTTCGCGGGTATACGATCGGTGGCGCGCAGGTGTCGGAAAAGCATTGCGGTTTCGTGGTCAACCGCGGCGGCGCTACAGCCGGCGACGTCCTGTCTCTGATCCGATATGTACAACAGACGGTGTTGGATACGTTCGGCGTTGCCCTGACGCCGGAGGTGCGCTTCCTCGGAGAGTTCAAAGAATAAAAGTCAGTTTTCCGCATGCAAGGCAGGCCGAAATCGAAAGCGTACTTCGATAAAGGTTCTAAGGAGATAGGAGAAAAACATGAGATTTATACTTGTCACGGGAATGTCCGGAGCGGGAAAGAGTACAGCGCTCAGATTTCTTGAGGACGCCGGGTATTTTTGTGTGGACAATCTGCCGGTCTCGCTCATTCTTCCGTTCGCAAGAATATCCAGCGACGGAAAAGCGCCGGATTACACGAAGATCGCTCTCGGCATCGATATCCGCAGCGGAAAGAGACTCGGGGAGATCGGACGCGTCCTGCATGAAATGTCGGACGAGGGGATCCGGTACGATGTGCTGTATCTGGACGCCTCGGACGATGTTCTGCTTAAGAGGTATAAGGAGAGCAGACGTGTTCATCCTCTGTCCGGACCGGAGGGAGACGTCGGCGAGTCGATCAGAATGGAGAGATCCCTCATGTCCCACCTGAGGGAGAGGGCGGATTATATCATCGACACGAGCCAGCTCCTCACAAGGGAACTGCGCGGCGAGCTGGTAAAGATATTTGTCGATGAGCACGCATACAAAAATCTCTATGTGACGATCAAATCCTTCGGATTTAAATATGGGATACCGGCGGACTCGGACCTTGTCTTCGACGTTCGCTTTCTGCCGAATCCCTATTACGACATGAGCCTTCGCGGGATGACCGGTCTTGACGCTCCGGTGAGAGAGTTCATCCATAAATCTCCTGAGAGCAGTAAGTTTCTTGATAAGCTCGAGGATATGCTGACGTTCCTCATTCCCAACTACGTGTCGGAAGGAAAGAATCAGCTTGTCGTTTCCATCGGATGCACGGGCGGCCGCCACCGGTCCTGCGCGCTCGCGGACGAGATCTACCAGAGACTGAAAAAGCATACCGAATACGGGGTCCGCATCGAGCACAGGGATATGACAAAAGATCTTGTGAAAAAGGAATCAGATTACGGAGTTAAATAAATGTCATTTTCAAGCGAGGTAAAGGAAGAGCTGATCAAGGTGATGCCGCAGCCGAGGCACTGTATGATCGCGGAGATCACAGCTGTAATCGATATTCTGGGAGCGAAAGAATCCGGCGGGGAGCTGGTATTTCGCAGCGAGAATGACCGGCTGTCCAGAAAGTACTTTACATTGCTGAAAAAAGCATTTAATATAGAAAAAGATTTGTGGATCCGGGAAACGGAACGGGGCCGCAGAAATACGATCAGGGTCGTACTCAGCGATCCTGACAAGGTCAATGATATTCTGAAAGCCGCATCACACCCGATGCTGCTGTCAATGGAATGCTGCAGAAGATCCTATCTGAGGGGTGCTTTCCTTGCTGCCGGATCGATCAGCGCACCTGAGAAATACTATCATCTCGAAATCGTCTGTGCGGGCGGGACTGTCGCAGAGAAACTGCAGACGGTGATGAAGAACCTGGGCCTTGACGCCAAGATCGCTCTGAGAAAGAACGCGTATGTCGTTTATCTCAAGGAGGGCGAGCAGATCGTGCAGGCGCTTGGGGAAATGGGTGCCGGTTACGCGCTGATGAATCTTGAGAATGTAAGGATCCTTCGGGATATGAGGGGGAGGATCAACCGGCAGGTCAACTGCGAGACAGCCAATCTCAATAAGGCTGTGGTCGCGGGGGTCAGGCAGACGGACGACATTCGATACATTCGGGATCACGCGGGGCTGGGGAGTCTTCCGAGGCAGCTCAGGGAGATGGCCGAAGTGAGGCTGGCCTACCCCGATGTACCGCTCAAGGATCTCGGTGACTATCTGGAGCCGAAAATCGGAAAGTCAGGCGTCAATCATCGACTGAAAAAACTGAGTATGATCGCATCGGAGATGCGAAAGAAAAGCGCCGAAGGCGAAAGTCAAAATACCCAAGGAGGATATAAGTATGACGCAGAAGGATATAACGGTCCAGCTGGACAGCGGACTGGAGAACAGGCCGATTGCATTTCTTGTCCAGGTCGCAAGTCAGTTCAGAAGTGACATATATCTGATTTCCGGCAACAAGAGAGTGAACGCCAAGAGCATCATGGGTATGATGTCTCTGGGGCTTATTGCGGGTGAGGATGTAACGGTGACTGCGGAAGGTTCCGATGAGGACGACGCTGTCTTAAAGATCGAGAAATTCCTTACAAAGATGGGTTAAGCGTATCTATGCAGCCGGCTGTATACGAGGCGGCGTCAGGTGACTTACAATGGATGCGGAAAGCCGGATCGAATATCCGACGAATTTTACGGGCGTTATAACTGAAATAAAGGCGGCAGCACTTTTCTGCGCGTGACACGGTTTCTTTGTCAACTACAGAAAAGTGTTGCCGTTTTTTATTGTACCCGGAACCAGCAGCTGTATCCGATGCGGAGACCCAGCGAGCGATAGAGCGATCTTGCCGGCGCATTGTCGGAGACGCACTGCAGGTAGGCTCTCGATGCGCCTCGTTTTTTTCCCTCCGTGAGAATGGCGGTGCAGATACTTCTCGCAAGGCCCTGCCGTCTCATGTCCTCGCGGACAAAGATCGCATAGACGCCGACGAAATCACGGTCGAGAATACCGAGGCCGGTGGCCGCGATCTCACCGCGGCTGTCATGGATCGTGACGGCGATTTCATCTTTCGGTATGGCCGCGTACATGCCCGGAACGATCCGCAGGTGGATGGGATTCGTCATTCCCTTGAGGGAGAAGAGACCATTCAGCCATTCGTCGTCCGTCCTGTCCTTTATCCGAATGGGCAGATCGGTGCGGCATTCCGGATAGTCCTGCAGCAACGAGCCGTACATGACGTCGACGCGGTGCTCCGTGTGATAGCCTCTGGCGGCAAGCGTCCCGTCGAGGGCCGGGTCGGTCAGGGGACTGATCTTGAAAATGCTCGGGGTTCCCCACCAGTCATAGATTTTTTCACAGTAGGCAATTTTTTCCTCGAGCGGCAGGATGGAGGCTCCGATCGGTTCCACGCAGTTCGTGCGGTGTGTATAAAAATAGGAAAAACGAAGGATCCAGCCGTCGTAGACCTGCATCTGATGCGACGGCCACGCGTTGAGCGACAGATCTTCGATTGTTTTTATGTCATGAGGAATATACATATTCATAATAAATCCTTTCAATCGTGCGTTAACGCGTTATATTATAGAAGGCTGAAGTGAAAAGTTTATTTCCACTCTGAATAACGGTTTTTGAGCAGTGGCATTAACTCTTACAGAAACGAGAAATGTCACTGTTTCTCTTTGCAAGAGTTGATTTTACTGTTACACTTTAAGTGCAGGTAACCGTTTG
>JAZRKZ010000361.1:0-2837 GCA_045646565.1 Lachnospiraceae bacterium | reverse complement strand
GGCGCGATCATGCCCGTTCCGGCTCCCGATCAGCGTGACTATGATTTCGCGAAGGCGTTCGGTCTCGACATCATCGAGGTCATAAGGGGCGGCGACATCGAAAAAGAAGCCTACACAGGCGACGGCATGATGGTCAACTCCGACTTCCTGAACGGCTACACCAACAAGAAAGATTCCATCGCCCGCATTACCGAAGTCCTCGAGGTGAAGGGCATCGGCGAGGCAGGCGTTCAGTACAAGATGAAGGACTGGGCTTTCAACCGCCAGAGATACTGGGGCGAGCCGATCCCGATCATCCACTGCCCGAATTGCGGCATGGTCGGCGTTCCGTATGAGGAGCTGCCGCTCAGACTGCCTGAGGTCGAAAACTTCAAGCCGGGCGAGGACGGCGAGTCCCCGCTGGCCAAGATCGAGAGCTTTGTCAACTGCACGTGCCCGAAGTGCGGCGGAGCGGCAAAGCGCGAGACAGACACAATGCCGCAGTGGGCCGGTTCCTCCTGGTACTTCCTGCGCTACATCGATCCGAACAACGACAAAGCGCTCGCGGATCCGGAGAAGCTGAAATACTGGCTGCCGGTCGACTGGTACAACGGCGGCATGGAGCATGTCACAAGACATCTCATCTACTCCAGATTCTGGCATCACTTCCTGTATGACATCGGCGTCGTCCCGACATACGAGCCGTACGCCAAGCGGTCCGCTCAGGGTCTCGTTCTCGGCGCAGACGGAACGAAGATGAGCAAGTCCGTCGGCAACGTCGTTGACCCGGTCGAAGTCGTCGATGAGTTCGGCGCCGACACGCTCCGCACATACGTCCTCTTCATGGGCGATTACGGCGCTTCCTCGCCGTGGAGCGAGACATCCGTGCGCGGCTGCAAGAGATTCCTTGACCGTATCGCACGCCTTGCCGACAACCTGCAGGATGAGAATGTGGCCTCCCTCGAGTCGGGTCTCCACAAGACGATCCGCAAGGTCACAAACGACATTGAAGACATGAAGTTCAACACCGGTATCGCCTCCATGATGGCTCTGCTCAATGATTTCGAGGCGGCGGGCAAGGTCGGAAAGGACCAGTATCTTGCCTACCTGAGACTCGTTGCTCCGTTCGCGCCGCATCTGGCGGAGGAGATCTGGGAGTATCTCGGACAGGAAGGTTTTATCTCCCTCGCTCCGTGGCCGGAATACGACGAGGCCAAGACGATCGATCAGACCGTCGAGATCTCCGTACAGGTAAACGGCAAGCCGCGCGATGTTCTCTCCATCGCTGTGGACGCAGACGAGGAGACAGCCAGGGCTCTCGGCCTTGCGCTGCCGAAGATCGCGCGTCTCACTGAGGGCAAGCGCATCGTCAAGGTCATCTACAGGGCCGGCAAGATTCTTAACTTCGTAGCAAAATAAAGGATTCGACCGGTATGGCGCCGGAGGCGTATTTGCTTCCCGGCGCGCCGGAACGATTGAATTTCAGGAAGGGGCTGCATTCCACCCGCAGCGCTATCAAGCGGCAAGTGAGGCCGCAAGGCGCGTCAGACCGGGCCGCGGATGTCAGTCCCTCTTTCTTGCGTGCTTTTTGAGCGCGTCTCATCGGAGGCAAGTGTGTATGCATATGACGGGTAATAAAGCGAAAGGCATCTTCCATATTCTGCTGGCCGCGTTCGGATTTGCCTGCATGTCCTTCTTTGTCCGGCTTTCCGGCGATCTCCCGACCATGGAGAAAGCGTTCTTCCGCAATCTGGTCGCCGCCGTTACCGCCTTCTATATGCTTCGGCGGAGCGGAGAGAAGATCCGCATCAAAGAAGGATGTCTCCCGACGCTCCT
The DNA here is from genome assembly GCA_045646565.1 of Lachnospiraceae bacterium. Taxonomy (GTDB): domain Bacteria; phylum Bacillota; class Clostridia; order Lachnospirales; family Lachnospiraceae; genus Chordicoccus. The sequence continues at coordinate 1,022 of JAZRKZ010000361.1, read as the reverse complement.
TATGCGGAGCATTGCCGGCACGATCGGTATCTACGCGAACTTCTGGGCGATCGGACACATGGCGATCGCCGACGCCAATATATTGAACAAGCTGTCGCCATTTGCAGCCATCATCCTGTCGATCTTCATCATCGGGGAGAGGCCGAACGCATTTGAAATCGGCACGGTCATCACCGCCTTCATTGGCGCTGCTTTTATCGTAAAGCCGGGCGCCGGGATCGCGTCCCTGCCCGCCGTAGTCGCGGTGATCGGCGGCGTCGCCGCGGGCTGGGCCTACACTTATGTCCGAAAGCTCGGCCTCATGGGAGAGCGAAAGGCGGTCATCGTGCTGTTCTTCTCCCTGTTCTCCTGCCTTGTCTCGGTTCCGGGCACGATCGTGGATTTCGTCCCGATGACGGCCGCGCAGCTCGGATCGCTGCTCATGGCCGGGGTCATGGCGTCCGTCGGTCAGCTCAATGTGACAGCCGCCTATTCCTACGCGCCCGCGAAAGAGATCTCGGTCTTTGACTACTCCCAGGTCGTCTTCGCGGCCCTGCTCGGGTTCGCGTTCTTTCACGAGATCCCCGACGGGTGGAGTTTTGTCGGCTATGCGATCATTATCACTACCGCTGTGGTAAAATGGTATTATAATCTGCATGTCAGTAACTAAAACTTCCCACACCATGTTTCATGGATCGTCCTCATCGAAATTTTGCTTCGCAGGGACGCTCTCGCTCGGGCGGGCATATGCACAGCCGCCGGGCGTTGTGGCAATCATAAGGAAGGAGTCCATATGGCATTTGACGGGATCACGACCGCCGCGGTCGTCCACGAACTGAATACGAAGCTTGCGGGAGGCGGCATCAGCCGCATCGTGCAGTCGGAAAAGGACGAGCTCGTCCTCACTGTGAAGAGCCGCAGGCAGACCTACCGGGTCCTCATGAGCGCGTCCGCCTCGCTGCCCCTTCTGTATCTCATTCCGACGAACAAGCAGGCGCCGCTCACAGCTCCGAATTTCTGTATGCTGCTCAGAAAACACCTGC
>JAZRKZ010000360.1:0-5511 GCA_045646565.1 Lachnospiraceae bacterium | reverse complement strand
CGCGAGATATTCAAATGCGCACACAGCCTCCTCATCCGTGACCGGCACATAGGAAGCCCGCCCGGTCTCGCCGAGGTAGGCGTGTTCCGGCCCGATCCCCGGATAATCAAGCCCCGCCGAGATCGGGTAGACAGGCGCGATCTGACCTTCCTCATTCTGGCAGAAAATTGATTTCATACCGTGGAAAATACCGATGGATCCGGTCGCCATCGTTGCGGCCGTCTCGGCGGTGTCGATTCCTCTTCCCGCGGCCTCGCAGCCGATGAGCTGCACGCCCTCGTCCGGGATGAAATGATAGAACATGCCGATCGCATTTGAACCTCCGCCGACACAGGCAAGCACCGCTTTCGGAAGCCTCCCTTCTTTCGTCAGTATTTCTTCGCGGGCCTCCTTCGAGATGACCGCCTGAAAATCTCTGACGATCGTCGGGAACGGATGCGGTCCCATGACGGATCCCAGGCAGTAATGCGTATTGGAGCACTCATTGGACCACACGCGCATAGCCTCATTGACGGCGTCCTTCAGCGTCCCTGTACCGCTGTCGACTCCGTGCACCCGGGTCCCGAGCAGCTCCATACGGTAGACATTGAGCGCCTGACGTTCCATGTCCAGTCTGCCCATGTAGACATCGCATTCAAGGCCCAGTAGAGCGGCGGCTGTCGCGGTCGCGACGCCGTGCTGACCGGCTCCGGTCTCGGCGATGAGCCGCGTCTTTCCCATACGCTTCGCGAGAAGAGCCTGACCGAGTACGTTGTTGATTTTATGGGCGCCGGTGTGGTTCAGGTCCTCGCGCTTCAGGTATACTTTCGCCCCGCCAAGGTCTTTTGTCATTTTTTCCGCATAATAAAGGAGCGACGGACGGTTTCCGTATTCCCGGAGGAGCCTTGTGAGCTCACCCGTGAAAGCAGGATCGCTCATTGCGTCCTCGTAAGCGCTCTCAAGTTCAAAAAGTGTATTCATCAGTGTCTCGGTAATATACTGTCCGCCGTAAATACCGAATCTTCCTTTCCTCATTATAGACACCTCTCCTATATCCTATGCGTTTCGTTGTTTTATCCAAAGTACGGCTGTCTCACCGCTCCATGGCGCATCGCGCGTTCTCTATGAACGCCCGCATCTTCTCGTAATTCTTTCCGCCGCCGGGATTTTCAACGCCCGAGGAAACATCGACGCCGAAGGGATGGAGGCTTGAGACGGCGGATGTTACATTTGCATCTGTAAGTCCTCCGGCCAGCATATATGGCCGGGTGACGGCCCTTGCAAGCTCCCAGTCGAATGTTCCTCCGCTGCCTCTGCCCGCGTCAAGCAGCAGAAGATCGGCGGACGGATACGCTTCCCACGGCTCCATGCCGGTCGTCTGGCGCTCCTTCCCGCCGAGGACGACGGCCTTCCACACAGGCTGTCCTGTCGCCTCCCTGATATCCCGGATCGTTTCGTCGCTCTCGTTTCCGTGGAGCTGCGCGATATCGATCGTGCCCCGGCGGAGAAGGTCCTTAACGACCTCCGGATCCTCGTCGACGAACACGCCGACAGCCTGGATGTCCGAAGCGAGACGGGCTTTTAAAAGACTTGCGCTCTCGAAATCGATGTATCTTTTTGTGTGTGCAAATACAAACCCGACGTAGTCCGGATGCAGCTCATTGACCCAGGTGATTTCTTCTGCGCTCTTCAGCCCGCAGATCTTAACGCGGGTTCCCGACGCTTCTTTTTCATCCCGGAGTCCTCGGAGCGTAAGGAGCATAGCGGTCTTGTCCTTAGCCCGCATCATTGTCTCACCGACCAGCACGGCGTCCGCTCCCATCTTTTCCGCAGTGGCGGCGTCTGTCCGCGACCGCATGCCGCTCTCGGAGATGAACAGACAGTCCTCCGGAACGCACTTTCTGAGCAATCCCGCCCTTCCGGTGTCGACAGTAAAATCGCCCAGATTCCGGTTGTTGACGCCGACGATCTTCGCTCCGCAGCGGACAGCCATCCGGATCTCATCCGCATCGTGGGCTTCGACGACAGCGGCAAGCCCGAGCCTTTCCGCAAGTTCCCGCATGCTGCGAAGCTCTTCCTCGGAGAGGATCGAGCAGATAAGCAGCACGGCGTCCGCTCCCATCTCCTTCGCCTGATAGATCATGTAAGGATCGACTGTGAAATCCTTCCTGAGGATCGGCAGGTCCACCGCCTCCCTGATCTCTCTGAAGATCCGGTCGCTCCCGCCGAAATAGAACGGCTCTGTCAGCACTGAGACAGCTTCCGCGCCGGCGGCCTCGTATTCCCGCGCGATCTCCACATACGGAAAGTCCCGGGCGATGACTCCTTTCGACGGACTTGCCTTTTTGACTTCACATATAAAGCCAAGGCTCCCGCCGCCAAGGGCCGTCATGAACCGGCGTCTGCCGTCCCCGGCCGGCTCCCTGCGAAGGCTTTCCTCCACTCTCTGAGGAAGCCCCGGATCCTTCTCTTTCTCCTTCGCGATCCGTATTCGCGTCTTTTCCGCGATCTCATGTAAAATAGACATAATGCTCTCCCGGCTGTCGTGTCTTTTCACCGTCCAAAATCTGTACTCTTCCGGCGACTTGTCTTTTCGCCGTCCAATCCTGCCGGGCCGGCAGGCTGTCTGCCGGTCCTTCTGCTGCCGCCGAAGCGCTTTCGCGTCCTCACTCGTTGCTCAGCCGGACATAATCCATCAGCTTCCTGTACGCCTCCCCGCTGTCCAGGATCTCAGCCGCATAATTGATTCCGTCGGCGATCGTATCCGTCTTTCCCGCCAGATAGAAAGCCGCCCCGGCGTTCATAAGGACAACATCTCTCTTCGGTCCCTTTTCCTTTCCGGTCAGAATATCCATTGTGATCTGCGCGTTCTCCTCGGCAGTTCCGCCGACCAGTTCTTCTTTCCGGCAGCGCCTGAAACCGAAGTCCTCCGGCTTGATCTCATATTTCCTGACCCATCCGTTCCGGACCTCACAGACCGTTGTCGGCGCGGACATCGAAATCTCATCCAGCTTATCCTGGCCGTAGACGACCAGGGCCTTGTTCACGCCGAGGTTATAGAGGACCTGGGCGAGCGGCTCGCACAGGGACTCATCGTAGACGCCCATGACTTCCATATTTGCTCCTGCGGGGTTGGCCAGCGGCCCAAGAATGTTAAAGATCGTCCGGATACCAAGCTCCCTGCGGACAGGGCCGACATGTTTCATCGAAATGTGGTAGTTCTGGGCAAAGAGGAAGATCAGCCCGATCTCCTTCAGGATCTCCGCTCCCTTCATCGGGTCGACTCTGATATTCACGCCGAGCGCCTCAAAGCAGTCGGCCGCGCCGGACCTGCTCGACGCCGCCCGGTTGCCGTGCTTTGCGACCGGCACGCCGCCGGCCGAGATGATCAGCGAGGATGTCGTCGAGATGTTAAAGGAATTCGACTTGTCTCCGCCGGTACCGACGATCTCAAGGACATCCTGATCGTTGAGGAACCTGACACAGTGGCGGCGCATCTCCTTCGCGGACGCTGTAATTTCCCCGATGGTCTCCCCCTTCATGGAGAGGGCTGTGAGATAGGCTGCCTTCTGCACTTCCGACGCCTCGCCGGACATGATCTCGCACATGACGGCCTCCGCCATCTCGTATCCGATATCCTCTTTGTTCGACAGTTTGATAATAGCTTCCTTGATCATTTTCCAATCCTCCAATTTAAGCTGCGGCTCCTTGGGCCGCCGTCAATTTTTCGGATGATACGCCGTCTTATTGAGTGCTGCTTTGCGATGCACCTCGCTCCGCCATGCAGGCGATCCGGAACGAGGGGGGAGGGATTCCCCCTCGTTCCGCCGGGTCGATGCAAAAAAGCCCCTGACAGCCTCCCGGCTGTCAGTCGCGAAATATACATTTCCGCGGTGCCACCCTGCTTTGTGGATTCCACACTCTCATCGGATACCATCATATCCTGTGAACGTAACGTGTTCCCTACGTCGCCCATTAGGCGCCCTCCGCGGTCCATATTACACAGGGCCAATCTGCCCGCTCTCACCATCCGGGCTCTCTGTAGGATTGCTTACTGTCTTTTTTCCGCTTCAACGGTTTAAAATATTAAATTGCTTATTTCATTATACAACATCATTAAATAAATGCAAGTATTTTTTTATTCGGCTGTCTTCGGTTCCACGACCGCGATTGAAAGCTCTTCGAGCTGCTTTTTGTCTACACTGCCCGGAGCCTTGATCATGAGGTCGGAAGCATCCTTGACCTTCGGGAACGCAATGACGTCGCGGATCGAATCGGAGCCGGTGAAGATCATCGCCATGCGGTCGAGACCGTACGCGAGACCTGCATGAGGCGGTACGCCGTACTTGAAAGCGGTGAGCAGGAAGCCGAACTGTTCTTCCGCGCGATCTTTCGTAAAGCCGAGGACCTCGAACATCTTCGCCTGGACCTCGTCGATGTGGATTCGAACGCTGCCGCCGCCGAGCTCTGTACCGTTAAGGACGATATCGTAGGCTTCCGCACGGACCGCGCCCGGATCCTCATCCACATGCTCCCAGTCGGAAAGATAAGGCATCGTGAACGGATGGTGCATCGCCATGTAACGTCCCTCCTCTTCCGACCACTCGAGGAGCGGGAATTCCGTGATCCAGACAAACTTGAGCTCACGCTCGTTGTAGAGGCCAAGCTGCCTGCCGAGTTCAAGCCGAAGCGCGCCGAGGGAGGCGCAGACAACTTTGAACTTGTCCGCGGCGAAGAGCAGAAGGTCGCCGTTCTCGCCGTTCATGGCGGCGATGAGGGCTTTCGTCTGATCCTCTGTCATGAACTTTCCGAAAGAGGATTTGACCTCACCGTTGTCCTTGATCGCAATATAAGGCATGCCCTTTGCGCCGTAGGTCTTAGCGACCTCGACCAGTTTGTCGATCTTCTTTCTCGCCATACCGCCCTGGCCCTTCACATTGAGGCCGCGGACAAAACCGCCGTCTGCGAGAGCGCCCGTGAAGACGCCGAAACCGCAGTCGCGGACAACATCGCTGACATCGACGATCGGCATGCCGAAGCGAAGGTCCGGCTTGTCCGAACCGTAGAGATCCATGGCCGTCTTCCAGGTCATCTTCTCGATGCCATGCGCTAAGACATCCTCCGCCGCCTTTTCAGCTGCTGCGGCGAGAGCCTCGTCCATACCGAGATCGCGGTAGATCATCGGCAGACGAGAGAGAATGAAACCGATCAGGCGGGTGTTGACGTCCATAACGTCTTCCTGCTCCACGAAGGAGAGCTCCATATCGATCTGAGTAAATTCCGGCTGGCGGTCAGCGCGAAGGTCCTCGTCGCGGAAGCATCTCGCGATCTGATAGTAGCGGTCGTATCCGGCGCACATGAGCAGCTGCTTGAAGATCTGCGGACTCTGAGGCAGCGCGTAGAAGCAGCCCGGATGGACCCGGCTCGGGACAAGATAATCGCGCGCGCCTTCCGGCGTACTCCCGATGAGGTCCGGCGTCTCGATGTCGAGGAAACCCTCTCCGTTCATGAACTCATGGACCAGTGCGACCA
>JAZRKZ010000359.1:0-5668 GCA_045646565.1 Lachnospiraceae bacterium | reverse complement strand
AAGGAGAGATTTGTATGAAAAACAAAGTCGTTTTTTTCGGGGAGGCTGACTATGGGAAGTCAACGCTTATTGGATATATGCTATCTAAAGCAGACAACATCAATATGGATAAGGTTGAGGCACGAATACAGGCGAATTTAGGAAGAAACTATGATGACGGGTTGCTCTACTCTTCTCTTATAAATGATAATTATCTACAGAGCAATACGAACACAGTAACAGAAACCTTTGACATCTCTAATTATCCTAACGCTGTAAATGGAACAAAAATCCTTATAGACAATGATGAGATGTGTGTTATTGAGATTACCAGAAACATCGGAAAAAAAGTCGAGATAACAACTATAACTCACACAAAAGGTCTGATAAATCGACTCAATACCCGAGTCCGAGGATTGCGTAATATTTCCATAGACGATGTGAACATCGTGGCTGTCGACACACCTGGCCATGTCCTTTTTTTAAGGGAGCGCGAAATAGGTATGTCGTTAAGCGATATAGGAGTGTTTTGTCTGGCAATTAACGAAGTGCTAAGTGATGATTTCAGTGAAGTATTGTTTCGGTTTACCGATTTGTGGAGAACATATCATGTAAACAGGAAATTTATTTATGTGCTTACAAAGTGCGATCTTTGCAAGTACAAGGAAGAAGATTACATCACCGCCTGTAATAAGATATACCAATTTTGCAAATACGTTGATGTTGTGCACACCGTTGAATCCGATGGAACCTCTTTTTCATACACCACCCATGAAAAAGATATAGCTGCCATTATTCCGGTTGCGATTGAGTTCAAAGAGCGGAACGGAATAAACATTCTTGAACTCAGTGATAAAACTCCTTGGTATCATGGACTAACACTTATTGAAGCAATCCGTTTGAATATTGAGGAGCTTAATAACGCTATCTGTACACAAAAACAACAGAATACATTGATTTCTATAGAAAAAGAGTTTGGGAAAACCCGTACCAATGTAGGTAAAGTATGGCGTGTCGTTGTTAGAAATGGCAGCATTGAACTAAACGACAAAATCAAACTCTGCGGTGTTTCTATCTGGGGAAAACGGGGAGTTTACGATGTAGATGCAGAGGTGAAATCCATTCATGCTGAGTATCATCCATCTGAGGGAATCAAGGAGGTAAAAGTGGCAAATAAGGATGAGCTAGTCTCCATTACCCTGAGAAACTGCTTTGTAAACGGCAGACGTATCGATAAAGATGATATCCAAGTCGACCGGGAAACAGTCATTTATGCCGCAGGTGAAAAAACCACCAAAATGAATCAATTTTATATTAGGCTTCCTAATATAAATTCTGCAATTGTGCCGCTTCCAATAGGACAGGATATTGTTCTTCTTTGGTTTGGCAAACGACTGGCCGCGAAAATCATTGGTTTCCCGGAAGCGCTTGATGGAATTATCATAAGGCTGAAGGAAGGCGTTGCTCTGTCGATACCGGAGGATTTAAATTTCCAGAATCTCAATGAACTCAAGGAAACACAACTATCCTTTTGGAGAAGTGAAGAAAGTGCATATCTGCAGGGACATAACAATTCTCATTACCTCTATGGCGAGTTTGTGTTTTCGCAAAGCAGACTATCAGATTATGACTAACTATTGCGCTAAGTATGAATAGTATCAAGGCATATATGGTAACATACTGAGAGGGACTATAAATTCCCTCTACTATACAGTCCGGACATCGCCAATTTTTCCTATGTAGCTGTCTTTTTACCCACTTTAAATAGCGGGCGTTCTTCACGTGAACGCCCGTTAGTAATCTCTATTTTATTTCAATACTGCCAACGTCCTCGGACACTCCCTCATCCTCTCTATATACCCGTTCTCTTCCAGTGCCTTCAGCTGCGCATGCACCGTAGACGTAGATCTCACCCCTGTCATCTCACACAGGTCCCTGACACTGGGCGAGAATCCATGCGCCTTCTGATATTTGACAATACATCTGAGCAGGTTTTTCTGTCTTTCCGTCAAAGTTCTTCTTGTAACCATATACGCACCCACCTCGTATGATAAGCCTAAGCCCTAGATATACAGGGTCTGGGCTTATCTTTTTTTGGTATAGATGACAGAGCAACAGTGCTTTTCTGGAGGTTCTCTCCGTTTTAATTCTGGTCATCTATACAGTTAATAGTTTCCTGTGCTACCTTGGCTTTCCGGACGCTATAATTAGTCCCAGAGGAACCTTCTCAAGGGTACTGCTAAGCCACCCCCTGCAAGCCGGTCAGATCTGTGTACCACATCATCTGTTCCGCCATTGCTTTGAAAGCTTGCACCCTGGGCACCATGTCCCTGATGCTTACACAAATGTTGCATCTGCGTCGTCAGCCACCAGCAGGGTATTTTCGTCGCATGAATGCTTATTACGCGAGGTTGCATGGCATGGTGGTCCGGGATTAGCCCTGGTAGGTTCTCCATCCCAAAGGAAAGGAGGTGAATCCGTGAAGAAACGTAAAAAGATTGATCATCTTTCAACGCTTTGTGTCGGACTTGATATAGGATCACGGAAGAACTTTATTACTGCGATGAATTTCGATTCCGAAAGGCTGATCAACATGCAGTCGGTCCCTAATGCCGCCAGCGGTGTCGAACAGCTCGAATCCATGGTCCTTGCCGTTTTAGCAGAGCATCCGGAATTCCGCTATGTCCTGATAGGCATGGAATCCACCAGCTTCTATGGCGTTCACGTAGCGAATTATCTTTCCACCAGTGATGCCCTCAAACCCTACTATACCGAGGTCTTTTGCCTCAATCCCAAAGAAGTAGCCAACTATAAAAAGTCATTTGCTGGAATCGGTAAAAATGACGGGATCGACTCCTTCGTCGTTGCCGACTTCATCCGGGTTGGGCGGATCTCCATCGAGCCATGGCGCGGCGCTCAGTACCTGGCTCTTCAACGTCTGACCCGTCAGAGGAAACACATCTCTGAATGTATTGCCAGAGAAAAGAACTACGCGCTGAACAACATTTTCCTGAAATTCAGCCAGTTCGCTCTTCTGGATGGAGCAGATAACCTGTTATCCAACAAGTTTGGTGCGACTGCCGAAGCGATCCTTACTGAGTTTAAAACCACGGAGGAGATTGTAAATACTCCTCTTGAAGATCTGGTCACTTTTATCTCTGACCACGGTCGCGGCCGCTTCGCCGAACCCGAAGAGATTGCTAAACTGCTTCAAAAAGCCGCTCGTGATTCCTATCGCCTTGATAAGAGTCTTTATGAGCCGATCACTACTTCAATCAGCTGTTCCTTCAACTGTATCAGGGCATATGAGAAGCAGTTGAAGGCTCTTGATAAAGCCATTGCCGAACTTATCGCCGGTCTCAACCCGACAGAGTATCAGATCCTTCGTTCCATTCCCGGCATAGGACCGGTTTATGCAGCCGGCATTCTTGCTGAGATGGGCTCTGTGCGATGTTTTCCTGGAAATGATTCTCTTGCCAGATACAGTGGCATTGTCTGGAAAGATAATGACTCCGGCGAATTCGAAGCCGAAGACAGGCCTATGAGCAAGGCTGGAAACCGTTACCTCCGGTACTATCTGATTCAGGCGGCCGGCAGCGTGGCACAATACTGCCCGGAATACGCTGCTTTCTACCAGAAGAAATTCGCTGAAGTCCCCAAACATCAGCACAAACGTGCACTCGCGTTGACAGCCCGTAAATTAATACGTTTGATTTTTGGTCTGCTGGACAAAAATCAGCTTTACTCTCCAGCGAAGAGTAAGTGATCCATACCGCTTTCTAGAACCTGTTTTTATTGCTTTGCGACAGCAGGTCTGTTAAAGTTACTCTTCTTTACGAAATCTACTGTTTTTCTTTTTTAATTGCTTCTTGACATATCACCAAATTGCTTTCCACATTTGCCCGCTGTACTTCTGCAAGGCTCCTCTCATGATCCCTGATCGCTATCTCGATCTCCCTGAAGATCTCCCGGGAGACATCGCTGACCGCCGTGCCGAGAGCATTTGCCGTCTGCCTTGTATTGAAATCAAAGATCCCTTCGAAATCCTCTGGCTCAAACAGCGCATCCGCATCATCACTGCACCGGACGGCGGCCGCATACGTGATGCTCGGGACAGCCGCATCAAGGAAGACTTTCCGGATACCATCTTCATCATAATCCGCTAGCAGGCTCCCATCAAGGATGCCGAGGACCCTGTCCGAGTAACGGTTCCAGTAGTCCGATGCCCGTAGCTGTGCAGCCGCGCGGACCGTCCCGACAAGGGTCTCCTCTTTCTGTACGCCGAACGCTTCTGCAAATGCATCCCGCACCAGCTCCTCATACCCCTCCCGTATCGTCCACAGCCTGACCGGCCGGGAATTCCTGCGCTCGCCGGTATCGGACACGTCGAACACATACCGGATCCGGGGCTGTTCCCCGCTCCGGTCGAAGAGCCCGATGCCCTTGGCCCCGCGCTTCACGTACCGGCGCATCGTGTCATTCCACAGATCGTACTCCGCGCAGGCTGTCGCGTCCGGCCGCTGCGCATAGATCATCAGCTGGTCCGGAAAGCTGTACCGGTAGAGCCTGCCGACCGTCGTAAGGAACCCTGTCCAGTTCTGCAAACTGCCGGTCAGGTCCTTCGACGCGTCCGAAGCGACCTTCGCGAAATATTCCGTCTTTACAGACATTCCCTACCTCCGTTCCTTACATTGCCGCATAAATGTCCATGGCTGCAAATTCCTCATCCGTCATGCGCTCGAGCTTCCCGATCACGGAACTGCCCAGTTCACGGAGCTCCGCCTCGTCCGTCGCGGTCTTGTAGATCATTCCCCTGAGGGCAGCGATCGTCTCCTCCCTGGTCTCTCCCGCATAGATCATGAGTATGAGGGACTCATCTTCATCAAATTCCATCTTCATGAAATGCTCCTTTCGTCCGGCTTCTTCGCCTTTGTCCCTGCGCTTGGGAATTCCGGCAGTTCCTTTTCTTTTTCCGTTTCTTCCCTGCGGAGCATTTCCAGGACGGAGGGCTTTCTTACTTCCGCCACGCCGTTATTTATAATGCCATCGATCATCCCGTAATCATCCTCCAGGATGACCTCTGCATTCTTCAGGTAATTCTCCGGCCTGAGGAACCCCGGGAGCTCCTTGTATCCGATAGAATCGACATAGTGGCAGGTCACCACCCCGTTCTCCCGCAGGGCAACAACATCACTGACGGACATGCTGTGACCACGGAAATCTTCCGGATGATCCACGTTGAACGTTGCATAGAGCGATTCCAGCATGACGTCCCTGTCCGTATAAGGAAGGAGAGGAGCCACATAGATGACCTTGTAATGGTCGATCGTCGGCTCGATTCCCTGCCGCTTGAGGCCCTTGAGCGACTCGAACCGTTCATGCGCTGTCTCATCGCTGTAGCGGAGCTGGAGGATTGCGTAGGTGTCATTTGCATCCGTAAGGAATGCCTCCATCTTTTCTGCACTCGTACCGCTTCCATTGATCTCGTCCCATTTCTTTACTTTATCCATCTGCTGTCTCCTCCTTTTTCCTAAAAAGATACTTATTATCCTTCGCGTCCGCGATCTGCTGCTGCCTGCGGTCCTCGTTATACGGGGAACGGACGGTGACATACCGTTTCGGCACCAGATACGTTACCGCCCGCTGCGGACCTGTCTCTATCAATCTGTATTCCTCCGGGAACTGTTCC
>JAZRKZ010000358.1:0-2042 GCA_045646565.1 Lachnospiraceae bacterium | reverse complement strand
TATTTTAGCATTTTTGCGGCACAATATAAAGCCCAAATCAGATATTTGCCGTCGCCGGGCGGGAGCGTCCCTGAGAGTGCATTTTATGAGGAGACTTTCTGGTCAGTGGTCAGTGGGAAGTATTAAAAGATCTGCAGTGTTAACACTTCCCACGTTCATATGCCGGGCAGCCGGGCTCATAAAAAATGTGCTCGAAGGGCGTCGCCGAGCGGCCGGCACTTTAAATTTTCGAGCGTGAGAGAAGAAAATTTATTAGTGCCGCTGCCAGCGAGGCCGAGCGGGAGCGTCCCTGAGAGTGCATTTTTATGAGGAGGCTTTCTGGTCAGTGGGAAGTATTAACTTATTTGTGATATGGTTCACCCTTCATGATGCGGAACGACCGGTAGATCTGTTCGAGCAGAATGACCCGCATGAGCTGATGGGGAAAAGTCATTTCAGAAAAGCTCAGCCGCTCCTGCGACCGCGCAAGGACGGCGGGAGAAAGCCCGAGGCTTCCGCCGATCACGAATGCGATGGTGCTTTTCCCGGACACCATGAGGCTGTCCAGATGGCGCGAGAGCGACTCGGACGAGCGGGATTTTCCGTCGATCGCGAGGGCGATGACATAATCGCCGTCGCGGATCTTTCCGAGGATACGCTCTCCTTCTTTGTCCTTGATCTGGTCGTTCACTTCCTCCGACGCATTGTCGGGAGTCTTTTCGTCCGCGCATTCGACGATCTCGATTTTCGTGTACCGTGTCAGGCGTTTTACATATTCGCTCACCGCGTCCCTGTAAAACTTTTCTTTGATCCTGCCGACACATATGATTTTTATGAGCATACAAACACCTGTGGGATAAAAGCTTCTGTGAAATACAAATACCTGTGGAATAGAAACGCCTGTGGAATAGAAACGCCAGTGGGATAAAAGCCCAGCAGATGCACAATGGGCCTAAGCCCCGTCGCAGATGAAAACAGGGGCTGCCACACTTGACAACCCCTGTCGGACCAAACTATTCGAAACTTAAGCGTTCGCTTCCTTGCTCTTGATATAATTGTCAATACCACGTGCGCCGGCACGGCCTGCGCCCATAGCCAGGATAACGGTCGCGGCGCCGGTAACGGCGTCGCCGCCGGCGTAAACGCCTTCTCTTGTTGTCTTGCCTTCGTCCTCAGTCGCGACAAGGCACTTTCTGCGGTTGATCTCAAGACCCGGAGTCGTGGAGGAGATCAGCGGGTTCGGGGAAGTGCCGAGGGACATGATGACCGCATCGCATTCCATCTCGAACTCGGAGCCCGGGATCTCGACCGGACGACGTCTGCCGGACTGATCCGGCTCGCCAAGCTGCATGCGGATGCAGCGGATGCCGATCACATTCTCGTTCTCGTCCATGAGAATCTCGGTCGGGTTCGTGAGGATATCAAAGATAACGCCTTCTTCCTTCGCGTGATGTACTTCTTCCACTCGTGCCGGAAGCTCTGCTTCGCTTCGACGGTATACGAGGTGGACTTCAGCGCCGAGACGGAGAGCCGTACGCGCGGCGTCCATCGCGACGTTGCCGCCGCCGACAACAACTGCCTTCTTCGCGTGATAGATCGGTGTGTCGTAGTCATCGCGGAAAGCTTTCATGAGGTTGTTTCTGGTCAGGTATTCATTTGCGGAGAAAACGCCGTTCGCGTTCTCGCCGGGAATACCCATGAACATCGGGAGACCTGCGCCGGAGCCGATGAAGATGGCCTCGAAGCCCTCTTCTTCGATCAGTTCGTCCAGAGAGATCGTTCTGCCGATGATGACGTCGGTGATGATCTTGACGCCCAGACCTTCAACGTTCTTGACTTCCTCAGCCACGACAGCATCTTTCGGAAGACGGAATTCCGGAATGCCGTAGGTCAGAACGCCGCCTGCCTTGTGCAGAGCTTCATAGATCGTGACATCATAGCCGAGCTTTGCGAGATCGCCTGCTGCTGTGAGACCTGCGGGGCCGGAACCGATAACAGCGACCTTGTGGCCGTTCTTCTCCTTCGGTCCGAGCGGCTTGATGCCGTCGGCTTTCGCGCGGACA
>JAZRKZ010000357.1:0-2045 GCA_045646565.1 Lachnospiraceae bacterium | reverse complement strand
AAAAGAGGCAGATATGGAACTTTTGAGAAAACTTGAATCAATACTGCCCGATGCGGAGGAAGCGCTCCTTCTGGAGCTCCTCGAGGGCGGATTTATCTTTGACACATGGATCGAAGGCGAAAAGATCGGCGTCCGCCGTATGCGCGACACCTTCGCGGAGGACGGAATCGTGCGCACGGAGCTCTTTTTGTTCCCTCAGAACGGAAAGAAGGACAAGCTGAAGAAGGGGGCTTTTGCCGTCATCGAAGCCCGTGTCGGGGAGGAGGAGCCGGGGAAGGCTGCATTTGCATCTCCCAGGTATGCCGGGAGCAGAAAAGGCGCGATGGCCGATGTCTATTACGCGGTCGCGGCTTCCACGGGCGGCAGGCAGATCGCCGCAAATGGCGGCAATACCTATCTGAGCCACGACATCCTTGTCGTGACGCCCGAACGCGAGAGGGTAGACCTTGACATGTTCGACTTTGACGCAAACAAGCTGTTCATGCTCGGCCTCTACGGCGGAGATTATAAGATCGAGATCAGAGAAAAATGAAAATCAGTCTGGCTTCCTTCACGGATCAGGGAGAAGTCCTGGCCGAAAGGATCAGGGGACAACTAAAGAGCGACGGGGACGAGGCCGAATGCACAAGGTGCGGCCGGGATCTTCGCGCGGCTGACTGGACGGCTGTCCGTTTTCGCAAGGATGACGCGCTGATCTTTGTCGGAGCGGCGGGGATTGCCGTGCGGTCGATCGCGCCGTACATCCTGAACAAGGCGTCGGACCCGGCTGTGGTGGTCGTCGACGAGGCGGGCCGGTTCGCCATTCCGATTCTCTCCGGTCACCTGGGAGGTGCAAATGCACTCGCCTCCCGCATCGCCTCCCTCACCGGCGGTCAGGCTGTGATCACGACAGCCACGGATGTGCGCGGGGTCTTTGCCTTTGATGACTGGGCGCGGCGGATGAACTGCGCGGTGGAGAACACGGACCGGATCCGGCTGGTCTCAGCCGCTCTGCTCGCGGGAGATCCGGTGACGTATCACAGCGACTATGCGATTGCGGGCGAGACGCCTTCCGGCGTCCGTGCGTTCGTTTGCGGAGCGGAGAATATGCGGTCAAACGAAGCGGCAGTCGGGCGCTTACGGGATGACGAGGCGAGAAATGGGCGTTTGCGGGACGGCGGAATGCCAGACGTGCGGATTACCGTCAGGGATGAGAAGGAGAACGGTTCTCTTCGGATCATTCCGCGGGTCGTCTGCGCCGGCGTCGGCTGCAGGCGGGGAACGCCGTCCGCTCTTATCGAGAAGGCGGTGGACGATGCATTCCGCAGGGCAGGCATAAGTCCGAGGGCGCTATGCGCGGTAGCCAGCATTGATCTGAAGGCGGATGAGGCAGGGCTTTTGGAGCTTACGCAGAGCAGATCCGTTCCGTTTTTGACCTACTCGGCCAAGGAGCTTGCCGAGGTTCCCGGGGAGTTCACGGCGTCCGCGTTCGTCTCTTCCGTCACCGGGGTCGACAACGTCTGTGAACGGGCGGCGGTGCGCGCAGCCTATGAGTGCGATGAGGGAGAAGCGGATCCGGGGCTGAACGGAGAGGGCGTGTCTTTCGGCGGATGCATTTGCAGAAAAATCGCCGCGGACGGAGTAACAGTTGCCCTTGCGATGAGGCGCGTGCGGCTCAGTTGGGATACGCAGGGCGGGCAGAAGGTCCGTATATAAATACAGCAGGCTGGGAAGGTGTGGAAGTATGGCAACTTTGTATGTGGTCGGCATCGGGCCGGGAAACGACGGTTCCATGACCGTTGACGCGAAGAGAGCGATTGAAAAGTCGGAGATCGTCGGCGGTTACACGGTCTATGTCGAGCTGATGAAGAAGATGTATCCGGAAAAAGAGTATTTTTCGTCGCCGATGAGAAGAGAGATCGACCGGTGCCGCCTCGCCCTGACTTACGCGGACGACGGGAGGACCTGCTCGCTGGTCTGCAGCGGGGATGCGGGGATTTACGGCATGGCGGGTCCGATCCTGGAGCTGCTCGGGGACTATCCGAATGTGGATGTCGTCATTGTGC
>JAZRKZ010000356.1:0-10219 GCA_045646565.1 Lachnospiraceae bacterium | reverse complement strand
TTATGAAGCTCATCCTCCAGATGAAGGACCTTCTCGCGCTCTCCTTCTGTCAGTTTGGCGACCGGGATGCCCGTCCACTTCGATACGATCCGGCCGATCTCATCGTCCGTCACTTCCTCATGGACCATGGACAGATCCTTGTCCTTGATCCTGGCTTCTGCCTCCTCAAGCGCTTTCATCACCTTCGGCAGCTCACCGTACTGGAGCTCGGCAGCCCTGTTGAGATTATACTCGCGCTGCGCAATCTCGATCTCGGAATTCAGTTCGTCTATCTTCTCGCGGTAGGCTTTCAGGCCTTCCACATCTTTCTTCTCATTTTCCCACTGGATTTTCAGGCCGTTGTACTCTTCACGCAGCTCCGCAAGATCTTTCTGCAGATCGATCAGCCTCTCGCGGCTAAGCGTATCCGTCTCCTTCTTGAGGGCGGCCTCTTCGATCTCCATCTGCATGATCTTTCGCTGCAGTTCATCGAGTTCCGTCGGCAGGGAATTGAGTTCTGTCTTGATCAGGGCGCAGGCCTCGTCGACCAGGTCGATGGCCTTATCCGGCAGGAATCTGTCCGTGATATATCTCTGGGACAGAGTGGCTGCGGACACCAGCGCGCTGTCTGTGATCTTGACGCCATGATAAACTTCGTAGCGTTCCTTAAGGCCTCTAAGAATCGAGATCGTCTCCTCAAGGGTCGGCTCGTCCACCATGACCGGCTGGAATCTGCGCTCCAGAGCTTTGTCTTTTTCAATATACTTGCGGTATTCATCGAGCGTTGTCGCGCCGATGCAGTGGAGCTCGCCTCTTGCAAGCATCGGCTTTAACATGTTGCCGGCGTCCATCGCGCCGTCCGTCTTTCCGGCACCGACGATCAGATGCAGTTCGTCGATAAAGAGAATGATCTGTCCCTCGGACTTTCTTACCTCCTCAAGGACAGCCTTGAGCCTCTCCTCGAACTCGCCGCGGTATTTCGCGCCGGCGACCAGCGCGCCCATGTCGAGCGCGAAAATATGCTTATCCTTCAGATTATCCGGGACATCGCCGGCGACAATTCTCTGCGCCAGACCTTCGACCGCCGCAGTCTTGCCGACGCCGGGCTCGCCGATAAGCACCGGATTGTTCTTGCTCTTTCTGGACAGGATCAGGATCGCCTGACGGATCTCATCATCGCGGCCGATGACCGGATCCAGTTTCTGCTCTCTGGCCTTCTCAACGAGATCAGAACCGTATTTGTTCAGCGTGTCATAGGTCACTTCCGGGTTATCGCTCACAACTCTCTGGTTCCCTCTGACCGAGCTGAGCGCCTTTAAGAACGTGTCCCGCGTGATGCCGAAACGCGCGAACAGCTTTCTGACTGCACTGTTCGGATATTTCAGGATCGACAGGTAAAGGTGCTCGACGGAAACATACTCGTCTCCCATGGCCTTCGCCTCGTCCTCCGCCTTGATCAGGGCTTTGTTGAGGTCCGCGCCGATGTACGGCTTTCC
The DNA here is from genome assembly GCA_045646565.1 of Lachnospiraceae bacterium. Taxonomy (GTDB): domain Bacteria; phylum Bacillota; class Clostridia; order Lachnospirales; family Lachnospiraceae; genus Chordicoccus. The sequence goes on along the minus strand of JAZRKZ010000356.1, from coordinate 8,744 downwards.
GCCTCCGCTCACCTTCACACAGTCATCGAGCGCGTCGCCGACAGCCTGCTCATACATCTTCGGTTCTATATTCATCTTCTCGATCAGCTTCAGGATCAGACTGTCCTCCTGCTCGTTCAAAGCATAGAGAAGATGTTCCTCTCTGACTTCCTGATTGCCGAAGTCATAGGCAATTTTTTCGAGGCTGGAAATCGCCTCCATTGATTTCTGGGTAAATTTCTGAATGTTCATTGTGCCCTCCTCTTGCAAACTGCGCCGGTTTCCGGCGCAGGTCTTACGGACGACCGCCGTGCGGATGTCCTCGTACAGGGCTTCCCGTATACCCGGGATGAATCATCGCCACTGTTCTAGTGAGAATATAACACATGTTGTTAGCACTGTCAATAGGTGAGTGCTAATTTATTTTCATTCGAACAATTCCCGGCACCACTCTCCCAGATAGGTGTGGATGACCGGGTATTCTCCGAAATCATCGCGGATCATACCGACGCCCTCATTAAGCCGTGTCTCCGTGCCCGGCTTGATCTTTTTGGACGGCGTCGTCCACGTCTTCAAAATCTCCTTTGCGGTCACGTCTCCGATCTGCGGGTCGGGACAGTACCAGATCCCTTTCATCCCGATCTTCATCGGCCCGTACACATCGAAAGAGCGATTATCGCCGACGAACACAGATCTTTCCGGAGTGCTGCCGGCCTTGGCCAGAGCATACAGGAAAATATTCTTGTCTGGCTTTTCAAAGCCGCATTCCTCAGACGTTGTGAAGCTGTCGAAATAGTCCCAGATCCCCAGTTTCTCCATCTTGATGAACTGGATCTCCGAGGTCAGATTCGTGCAGATGCCCACATGGATGTTCCTTTCATGGAGATGATCGATCAGCGGAAGGATCCCCGGCATAAGCCGGATATTCTCCATAAAAGTGTCCCAGTATGCATGGTACATCCCCATCGCGATCGGATGGATCGGTCTTCCCATCTTCTCGAGCATACGCTGATAGCGGATCAGGCGGTTGTGGATCGCCGCGTTGTTAAGGCCGAGTTCGCGGTTCAGTTCTTCATTTGCCGCCCGGATCCCGGCCATAAGCTCCTCCGGAGTCAGACCGAGAAGCGGACAGGCATATTGATACACAGCCTGCATTCCGATCTTGTCCGCCATGTCAAAGTCATAGATTGTTCCGTCGAAATCAAAAAGAACAGCCTCGATCATTTTTCCCTCCTTATTTCGCAGCGATCATTTTCAGCATGGAGACGGTCCGCTCGATACCGGATCTGATATCGTAGCCGGCCTTCCAACCCAGGCCCTGCAGCTTGGTGCTGTCAAGCCTTGCCTTTGTCGCCTTTGAAAAACCTGCCGCTTCGACCGCATCAGGCAGTTCGAACACGACCTTCCGGCCGCATGTACCGGCGATCAGGGCTGCCAGATCCTTCAGTTGGATATCAGACGCCTCGTCGGCAATGTTATAGGCCTCGCCGCACTCCCCGAGGAGAAGGACTGTCAGGAGCCCGGACACGGCGTCCGCCACATATGTATAGGAGTAATACTGGGTGCCGGCACTCTTCAGCACAATATCCTCATCCGCGATCGCCTTCCGGATGAACTGGGACAGGGCCTTTGTGTCCGTCATGAGCAGGCTCGGCCCATAGGATCTGGTCAGGCGAGGAATAACGACGTCGAGCCCCTTCTGCCGGATATAGGCCTGGCAGAGCGCTTCGCCGCAGCGCTTGCTCTCCGGGTAGCCCGCCCGCATCGTGTTGCAGTTAATATACCCGCAGTAGTTTTCATCGAACTTTTCCTGATCGCCGCGGTTCTCGCCGTAGATCTCATTGGAGGATGCAAATGCGACCCTGCGCGCCCCATGCTCCACCGCAAAGTCCAGCATATTGTATGTGCCGATGATATTTGTCGTCACGGTCCCGATCGGATCCGTTGCATAAGCCACGGGGTGCGTATTGCTGGCAAGGTGCAGCACGTATTCGACCGTGCCCAGGTCGTCACGGTCAAGCGGCTTATTGATATCGCCGGGGATAAAAAGAAAGTCCGGTCCATCCCACACGCTGCCGAAACGCTCTCTTGCCTTGGCCTCGTTCCTTCCGAGGGCGAGCACACGGCAGTGCAGCCCGCGCTCCCGGTTCTGATGCATGATCGTATCGACGAGCACGCTCCCGATCAGCCCGCTGGCGCCCGAGATCAGCATGGATGTATCCTTAAGCTTCTCCCACGGCAGATCCAGCCCCGCGATATATGCTATATCCTCTTTATACGCGTCAAGTTCATACACTCTCATACACTCATTCTCCTTATATGCTAACGATAAAAAGCTGACGTCCGCGAACGAAACGCCGCAGACATCAGCTTCTGATCACTTCAGCCAGTTATCTCTATCCGCCTTCAGATAAGCCTTGAACATCTCAAGGTCATCTTTCGTCGTCAGTTTAATATTCTTGTCGGAACCTGCGGCAAAATACAATCTCTCTCCCAGCTCCACCATCATCGTGTTGGTGTAGGAGGAGCCGTAAATACCGATCTCCTTCTCGAACGCCTCATGGTAAGCCCAGACGAGCTTCCCGAACTTGTAGGCCTGCGGCGTCGAGACGCGGCGCAGCGTCTCTCTCGGAATATATTTCACCGTGGAGATGTCATCATCGACGATGAAGATCTGCTCGTTATAAGGAAGGGATGTGACTCCGTTCCCGTACTTCTCGCATTTGATGATCACATCCGAAAGGACCGTTGCGTCGACAAGCGGACGGATGCCGTCGTGAATGATGATGACGTCGTCGTCACTGCATTTGCCTTCCAGATTATACACGCCGTTCCGGATAGACTCCTGTCCGGAATTGCCGCCGGAGCAGATCCATTTCAGCTTGTCAATGTTGAACTGCTTTGCGTACGCCCAGACGATATCATGCCATCCGTCGATACAGACGACCTCGATCGCGTCGATCTTCGGGTGTTTCTGAAAACCTTCCAGTGTATAGATAAGGACAGGCTTGTCATACACATTGATGAACTGCTTCGGGATATCCTGTCCCATACGGGTCCCGGACCCGCCCGCAATAATAATCGCTACATTCATTGCCAGCCTCCTTGCGCATTCTGTTTCGTTAACTCTGCATGAACCTGCATACGATCACGCCGTCTCCGGCCTGTAATAGATAATACTGTTATCCTTCTCGGTCACTTCACGGAATCCGTACTTCTCAAGAACATTCTCGGGGATCGCCCTGTCCGCATAGGTGACGATAAAGTTCAGATCCTCTTTCTCGCACAGAGCAAGAAGCTTATCGTAGTTCGGATACCTCGACTCCATCATTTTAAAGTAATACTCATGTTCCCAGTCGTGGTAGGTGATATACCAGTGAATATTCCGACCGTAATAGAGCTCGATCTCACCGCTGTATTGTCTGACTTCGCAGAGGTATTTATCACGCATGATCGCCCTCGGGTGCTCGTCCAGTTCCAGCATGACATCGCAGACAGCCTTCACGCCGCGGCTCAGCTTGTCCGGCGTCTTCGCTGTCTGGAATTTTCCTCCCCCGTACATGTATGTGCCCGATATCATGATGATCAGCACGAAGGATATGAACGCTGCCGCCAGCTCTTTCTTCACTCTGCACACCTTGATCATTTTCACGAAGAAAATGCCGATCAGAACGCCGTCCGGTATCATCCAGAGAAATCTCCAGTAACTCATTTTGGAGAACAGCAGGCTGATACTGATCGGGTTCATGGCCAGAACGATCGAAGTGAGGATTGGATACACGATCCTTTTTCTGTCCTTCTGAGATGTGATATAGAGAAATACACAGGAAATGAGGGCCATTCCGAAAAACGCCCCGCCTCCCACATATTTGGTTCCCCACTCCATCATTTCAGCTATGATACCATCCATGATCGATCCTCATCTTTTTCAGATCCTGCCCGCGATGCGGTCACCCGGCAGCTTTGACAATTGTATAGATCGCAAAATACAGTATATTCGGCAGACAGATCAGTATTCCCCATATCGCGATCTGCGTGCTCTTCTTCTCGAACGCATAGATGACTGAGAAGCTGAACACCATAATGGCGCTGATAATAATTCCCATTCCGGACAGGAAACACATGGCCAGATTGAGCATCATGAGCAGCACATAGGTGGCCCTCTTCGTCGCGTCGTGGTAAACGTCCAAAAACAGCGCGATCATTGCCGGAATGCCAACGCCCGCAACAATCGATTTTCCCTGCCAGCCTCTCGTCATAAGAAATGTCTCGCTGCAGTACAGCGAATAGTACCCGTACATGTTGACCATCCAGAGGAAGATTACGAACATGGACTTGCTCATTCTCTCACCGGGGAAAAGCCGCTCTGCCAGAGCGTAATAGACAAAAGAGGCCAGGATAACGACCTCTACGGGTATCAGCGAGTGAAACGCCGCCACAGCCCGCACGCCGGTCCACCGCGCGATGCAGGCCGGATAAATGGCCCACGGTGAAGTGACGTCCTTGGACAGCTCGCCCTTCCAGTAGCTAAGAGACTTGCCGGTCGCCGGATCTGTAAGGAAAAGCTTATTCGTCCTTATCATATCGACCGCGTTGACGACAAATCTGGAGTCATCGTCGTCCGTATGCTGCAGGACGATCGTATTATAAAGAATGAACAGAATGAGCGCGATCATACCCACAAAGACGACGGCGTCCGCAACGCTCCATCCTGGAGGGGCCGGCGTCCGCTTCTTTCTGCTGTATGTATGATAGATCCAATATAAATATGCTCCGCCAAGAGCCATGACGATTACGAAGAGCAGGAAGACGTTGGCAGATGCCGCAAATGAAACGCGCATCAGCACCAACGGCACGAACACCAGCTGGCAGAATGCAAATTCCGTAAGAATGCCGAGCATAAATGCCGATGGAATCGTATATCGTGTTTTTATCAGCGCGCAGACCGGAATTCCGCCGATCGTCGGCAGAATGATCATAAAAAGAAGCGCAGCAAATATCTGTAGTGCGTTCACGGACAACCTCTTCTCATAGGGTAATAAAACTCATACCAAAATATTTTAACATATCCTGGCGCAATATACCATACTTACACTTACAGCGCCAGACAGTATTTACCGTAAAAGAACTTTAAGCCTTTCGTTCTTCCCATGCACATTTGTCTGTAGTAAGAAGAAAGCCGGTGCATCTCGCGAAGCTCGTCGCCGCTGATCACGCCTCCGCTGAACCTGGCTTTCAGACCGATCTCGGTCGCTTCCCGCCAGATTTCTCCGGATATATCCCTGTCGTCACCGGCAAAAGCCGCAAGTCGTTCCATATAGCCGTACTCGGCGATCGCCGCGGCATTCCGGTCCCGGCTGTGGGTCTTTTTCCTTCGAAGATGCAGCCTTAATAGCCGCGTGACCGGGATGAGAAGCAAGAGGCACGCGGTCGCAAGGACAGCTATCAGAACACGGGCAATCTTTTTCGGGACCTCCATTCCATTCCGGTCCCGGCCCTTTTGTCTCCATTCCGACTCGCCGCCCGGATCCGCATCCTCCGGATCGTCCTGATTGGGAAGAGTATTCCCATCACTCTCGGTCTCGGTAACAGGGTCGTTATTTTCACCGCCGACCGTTGTCGGTGCGGCGGCAGTCCCCATAGGCCTTGTGAAATCAATCGGATCATGGGGCGTATGCGGAACGCCGACCGCAAGAACGCCCAGAAAGACAGCGCAGGCAAGCGGCAGGATAAAAAGCGACGGCCCGATGAGTTCATCTGCGTCAAAGAGCAGCATCGCCCAGAAAAGGCACAGCATTGCAAGATAGGTATAGGCCGGTATGACCCCCGCAGCGACACACAGGGCCGGAAAAAGACCGGTCACAAGCAGGGCGGGCAGAAATCTCCGTATCTTAAGTCCCAGGATCCAGACCAGGATGCATACCAGAACTGCCCCAAATGCGGCAAATCCCCACGAAAGCGCCGAATCTATCTCCGCATCCGCATAAAGAGCCGGCGTACTTTCTGTTATGGCAGCTGATCCGCCTCCCGTCTCCGTGAGAGCTTCCGCCCCTCCTGCCAGGATCCGGGCGTATCTCTCCATGAGGATCGTGCCGGCAGAGAATGTCTCTTTATATCTGATCAGGCCGAAGACGGCGCTAAGACCGGCTTCCGCTGCCAGGCAGTACGGATGATAGCCGGTCCGCATCATCGCGTCCGTAAAGAGAACGCTGCAAAGCACGACAGCAATATCAAAAATACCGGGTCTTAAGGTGAGCCCGAGCGCGCTCATGAGGCATCCGAGCGCCCCGGCTGCTCCGAGAAAGGCCATACATGATCGCACGGCAAAAGCGGAGAGCTCATGCCGCTCCCCTCCCGGACCTGTCCGTTTTGTGATCTGCCATACTGCCATGCCTTAACTCTCCTCTAAACCTTGTTCTTCCCGCAGTCAGCTTATCCGGACTGCAGGTGTCCGATACCTGCCGGCAGCTGAACCTTGTTCTTTCCGCAGTCAGCCTGCCCGGGAGATCAGATGACGAGAGACGACAGGACCTCTTTCGGATCCCTGTCCCCGGCAAATATGATCTCGACTCCCGGAATTTCAAGAACCTCAACGCCGTTCTCAGCGGTGAAATATACCGTTGTCCACATCCTGCCCGGGGCTGCGGCGTATAGAATGCTCTCCGCGTCCTGACGGCCGGCGGCAAAACACAGCAGCCTCTGCACCCGTGTCACGACTACGTCCATCTCCTCGGGGAACGGATCCCGTCCACTCTCCATGACAGAAGTCGCAGCCTCGTAGAAAGATTCCTCATCGTCTACCGTTATCTCCATGAGCCCCTCCGGCACATCCGGGCAAAGCCACGCAATGCGATGGACAATGTCATTGGCCGACAGGAAGGCCGAAACGGAAAACGCCGCGCCAAGGACCGCCTCGCACTCTTCGATCGTCCTCTCCCAGCCGGGAAGGATGGGGAGAAGCATCAACTGATTGCCGACCGGAAAACTCCCTTCGCGAACGACCAGTTCCTCCCTTTTGGCGGACAACTTGTGGTGAATGCTCTGGAACGGATCCCCCTCGCGATAACTGCGGATCTCATAAACTTCCGTGTAATCTCTGCCCGGCCGCTCCTGCGCATAGACGCTGCTCTCGAAGTCCTCCCTCGGCGCGAGCTCACACAGAGGATCGATCTCAAGGAGTTTCGGCATGACCGTAAAGGAACAGTGATCCTTGGATGCTTTTCCCGGGATTGCGAAAAGCCACAGGTAATCGTACAGCCTGAGCTTCTCGATCCGGCAGGTGATGTGGCCGCAGTGTTCCGCGCTGACAAGGCAGGCTGTCATCTGCTCTTTCTTCTCCGTGACAAAGCGCATCTGTTCCGTGTGCACTTTTCCTTCCAGCTCATAATCGATCAGCAGGTTCATGCGGACACGGGCGCCGCCAAGCCTGGCGGGATTCGACACCCTGACGTAGACTCTCAGTTCATCTCCAATCTCCGCGATCGTCGTTTCGGGATTCTCAATCGCAGCTTCAAGCGTAAGGCCTGTCACGCAGGTCAGAACGACCGAAAGCACCGGGAGAGAGATCACAAAAAGGAGTATAAAGCAGGATATGAAGTCCGTACAGAACGCGTAGAACAACAGCGCGGCAAGCAGTATGCCTATATACTCTGCTCTTCTCGTTGCCATTGTGCGCTTCCCCTTATTTCGCCGTGATCCTGGGCTGCGGTACGCCGGCCAGAATATCTGCCAGCGCGCTCTCGCAGGTCACTCCGCGCACCCGGGCTCTTGACGTCAGTACAAGCCTGTGAGCCAGGGTCATACGGCATACCTCAACGACGTCCTTCGGCACAACATATTTTCTTCCTTTGATCCATGCATTTGCACGGGCCATCCTCGCCAGAGCAAGCGTTCCCCGGGGACTGATGCCCAGACTGAGGCTCTCTGCCTGTCGGGTCGCTCCCGCTATGCGGACTATATAGGCAAGGATCTCATCGGCGACATAGATATCTCTTACTTCCTCTCTCATGCCCAGAATATGTGAAGCGGAAGCGACCGGCCTGATATCTTCGATCGGATTGCTGCTCTGCCTGCTCTTTAAAATACCGATCTCGTCAATCGGCTGCGGGTAGCCGATCATAAGGCGGATCAGGAAACGATCGAGCTGGGACTCGGGCAGCAGCTGTGTCCCGGCGGATCCGGCAGGATTCTGCGTCGCAATGACGGTAAAGGGATCCGGCAGGGGGTATGTCACTCCGTCGACCGTGACCGCTCCCTCTTCCATGGCTTCCAGAAGCGCGCTCTGCGTCTTGCTGCTCGTCCGGTTGATCTCATCTGCGAGAAACAGATGGCTCATGATCGGTCCCTGTCTGTATTCAAATTCATTTGTAGTCCGGTTCAGCGTCGTAAATCCGATGACGTCAGACGGCATAACATCCGGCGTGAACTGCATACGGCGGTAATCCATGGACAGCGCGCGTGAAAACGCCATCGCAAGGGTCGTCTTGCCCACTCCCGGCACATCCTCCAAAAGCACGTGTCCTCCGGCGACCATGGCCATGAGAACGGCCTCCGTGACGCCTTCTTTTCCAATAAAAGCCTTTCCGACTTCCGCGAGTACCTTTCCGGCGGTGTTCCTCATATATTTCTCTCTATACTTTCTTATTAATATTCCACAAAAGATGCCTATTTTAGGCACTTTCTGGAACGCCTATAGTTCATTGACAAACAGATCTATGAGCGAAAAGTACATCTTCTCTGTTGCGAAGTGCTTCTTTTCCGGCTGA